>JBGVTM010000217.1 GCA_041862535.1 Candidatus Neomarinimicrobiota bacterium
AGGCAGGGATTGGTAATGGTAGGACGTTGTACCTCCTGGAACTGAAAATTAGCAGACTCCTTGGCTGAAGCGCTATCATAGACTTGAGATGACGGCTTGAAGGCAGCAGCCTGCCCTGACAAGCAGCCAGGGAATAACACCAGTGCGAGTAAGGGGAAATAAGGCCAGTTTCTCAAAACACTATCTAAATTATTAAATTTAAAGATTAATCGCCGGCTTTTTAAATATATGAACACTTCATGCTGCTGTCAATGCTAGCGCCATATATCCTGTGCTGTTAGTTGTACCGCCCAAAGATCAATTAGTTTTATATTTACTTGTATACCAAGCATTTTGAGAGTGCAAGAAGTAGAATTACATTTTACCAAAATTCGATTTGACTAAGACTTAATAACCGGCGGCCATGGTAAAACTTCATTTCATTTACCCCTGCAGATTAATTATTCCGCTGCTGGTTTGTTGGCTACCAACAAATATGCTTGCCGCACAGGACACGCTTGCTTTCAATTCGCTTCTAATTGGTCTTCAGGTTACCGAAAACTATAATCAGGAGGTTTTTCGGAACTACTGGGAGCCAGAAATGGGGGTGGAAGGCTTAATTTCGATGCCATTTTATTCTGGCGTTGCCCATGCCGGCGTGCAGCTAACCTGGTTTTCCGGGAAAAACAAAAGCTATCCTAATTTTTTCAATATACATCCCTTTTTAGGCTGGGGCTTCAGGATGTCACTTCCCTACCGATCCAGCTGGTATTTCTGTGTGCGGATCGGCATTGATCAGATGATATTCGATCAGCTTGAAGGTTATGAAAAAAGCGAGAGTGAAGTGGCTTCAAGTTTGAATACCATGTTCAGCATGCCCATTCACAGGGATTGCCATATGCTGCTCTCAACCGGTTACAAGACTATCTTTACTCAGAAGCGAATTCATCTGCTACAGATATCCGCTGGAATGGCCTATATCATAAGAACCCCACCCTGGTTGAAGGGATTTTTAGATTGAGAACCTGGCTCTTAATGCTGGTGCTCTTGATGTCAACGCTAGCAGCAGCTGAAATAGGTGATGAGACCCAGGAGTATCCAGGCGGTTCCATTCTAACAGCTGCCACGCTTAAACAAGCAGGTATCACCCGAATAGCCGACCTACTCCAGCTCCTGACCGATTGGAGTCTCAGTTCTACTGACGGTTACTCCTGGAGAGCAAGTGTTAATGGCTTGTCATCGTTCCAGAACCAATCGTGGTCAATTTTTCTGGATGGTCATAAGATCGATCTACGTTTCCTTGATTTCCATCACCTGAACATGTTGCCGGTGGTTATCGATGATATTGACTATGTAGAGGTCATAAGCATGCCACAACTGTATTGTGGTGAGTATAGCGACGGCGGGATAATTCATATTCATACCCGGGAGCCACCTGTAGGGCTGACGGTGAAAGGAAACTTGTTGCTTGGCAACGAGACGGGCGATCCGGGTCCCTATTTGTTTACGGAATATGCTACCCCCAACGTTGATAGAATAGCGAATGACGGGTCTCTAAGTATTGCCTGGGGATCAGGCTATTGGTATGCACGGGCCAATTTGATTATACAGAAACATTCATTCTCTGATGTTGCAATGCTGAGACGCAACTCGTCACTCATAGATGATTGGCCCGGGCTACACAACGCCATCTCTCCTTCGCTTGGCTTTGGTATAGAGGCCTTCAGGGGGGTACATGATATTTTCATCGGATTTCCGTATACCTCAAAGTATTTCTTCTATTTTGGCCCGTCAGGGAGAGAGATACCAGTCAACAGTAGCTGGCCGCATTTTGGGCTCAACGGTGAATTTTTCCCCGCGTCACGTACCAGCATGCGTTATCGCCTGCTTTTTTCAGGTCATCAAATCGATATGTATCCCAATACCCTTGATTTTGATTTTGATTGGCGAAAACGCAGCATCTATGCGGATGTCGAGATGAATTTTCGCAGTGCAAGTTATCGGACGACTATCGGAGCCGCATACGATCGTTTCATGCTGGACACAGATTATCCTTTAGAAAATGATACCTTCGCCCTTTATAAGATTTACGGCAATGTGAATCATCAGCTTTCTAAATCCATAAACCAGAATGTCTCCGCCTTCCTCGTATTCAACGGGAAGGATATTGCTTTAAAAACTGCCGTGGCCCATACCTGGGATATTAAACCAGACCACACTTTAAGATTCAATCTGGCTGTATCCCAAAGGCTTCTTGAGGAGGATAACAGTCTCTGGTATTGGATTGAGCGGGGATATGGTATACTAGAGACAGCGGGTATTGAATATACTCTGGATGGTGACCTCCGGGCTGGCAAGCAGATAGCCGCTGATTTGATGCTGGCATCCAGATTTGCCCGAGGGCTCAGGATTGAAACCGCGCTGTCTTACAGGAAATTTTCAGATCGTTATTGGATTGAGCAGCACTTTGTGTTCAACCCTGACGGCTACTCG
Organism: Candidatus Neomarinimicrobiota bacterium; assembly: GCA_041862535.1. NCBI lineage: Bacteria > Pseudomonadati > Fidelibacterota > Fidelibacterota bacterium. The sequence goes on from JBGVTM010000217.1 coordinate 2,473, forward strand.
GTTACGTCCCCGCTTGAAATTCACACTCGCAGCAAAGGGCAAGTGTTGGGCGCGAGAATGGCCGTGCTCTTCAGTCCCACACCTAAGGTTACCCAGCGCATTTCCCTGGGATATCAGTCTACAGCCGCGGGGAACAATTTCTTTAAGGATGGGTGGGGAGCGGTACCAAAGTATCGGGCAAATTATCAGTTTATCTACGTTCCAGTGGAAAGCTTCTCGATCTGGACCATGGTGGGATATGTGTCACCGGCCACCTGGAGAGAATACGAAAATATTGATGGCCGGCCTTACCTGAAATCGTCCGTTGGTAATTTCACCTATTCATCAACTATTGGCGGCTCGGTGATAATTGATTTCAAGGCGGAGAAGAAGTTTTGGGAAGAGCGGTTGATGTTGGCTATACTCCTGCGGAATTTGTTAAATCAAGACCATCGCTATCATCCTTTCGGTTCTGCGTTCGATTTCAGCCTTTTTCTTCAAGTGAAAGTACTTCTCGCGGCTCAGTAGACCGAGCCTTTCGCGATTATAGTGCTGAAAGCCACTATTAGATGAACACAACCTTCGTCCAGTCGCTGATGGCTATGCCTGGGACCGGTGAAAAGGTCTAACTTTTCGACTGGCAGGGACATTAGCGGGATGTGGATAGTGCGGTTACCGGACGACAGGGAGGATGGGCATTGAGATATAATATTAAAGACTCGGGATAAATTTTACCATCGCCGCGTATATCTCATAATAGTGAAAAAGCTCCATATGGGGTGCTTAGAATGAAACTTGATAGTAATTTTTATGTATAAGCCGCGATCCGACCGATAATATTCTTAGGACAAGCGGTGATCATTAGTTAATAGTAGAGTTATCTAGATTATGGAACAGACACACGCTAGGGAAGACCTTCAGCCAGAAGAATCGGCACCAGCCTATGATGATTCTTTAGAAGAGCGGCGCCTATCTATCATGGATGTTCTCTTGGTGTTGGCGCGACACCCCCGGCTCGTGGGGATCACCACTGCTATCTTCGTTGCGTTGGCCCTGGGTATCGCGATTGCCACTCCCTCCAAGTATACCAGCGTAGCGCGGGTGGTCCGCAACACTACGAGCAGCCAATCTGGTGGCCTGTTAGGGGGTGTTTCTGCTCTTCGAGGTCTGGGGATTACATTAGGGCCGTCGGAAGCCTTCATTGGAGAGAATACCTACCCCGATATTCTGAAAAGCCGGGAAGTACGACTGGCCATCGCTCGCAGTTCCTTTTATATCCCGGACTTAGGCACTACTATGACGCTGGTTGAATATTTCGACCGTCGGTCGATTTTCTCTGCCATCATGCGGGGGCTATATGCCATCACTATCGGCCTGCCGCGGACCATCATAGACTTATTCAAGGGAGCCCCTCCCGATCCAGGGACAGTGGCCGAAAACCTGGGCAGCAACTATGCGATCCTTGAGGAGGAGGAGAATGCTATTGAGAATTTAGCTGCGACAATTTCCGTGGGAGTTGACCGGAGAACCGGGATCATGGTGGTTTCATCGATAACTACTGATCCTCTTTTGTCAGCCCAGTTAACGGAGATGGCTATTGATCAGCTGGCGCAACGGGTGCGGGAAATCTATACTGAGAAGACAAAGGAAGACTTAGCCTTTATCCAATCTCGTTTTGCCGAAGCCCAGCAGGAGCTCGAGAAAAGCGAGGCGGAGTTGGCCGAATTCACCGATCGTAACAGGGACCCTCGAACGGCAAAGTTGCGGGTGGAGATGGAACGCTTGCAGCGGCAAGTCCTTTTTAAGACCCAGCTTTATAGTGAACTCCAGGCGCAGCTGACTCAGACAGAGATCGATCTGCAACGTAATCAGCCCATTATCACCGTCCTTGAGGCGCCCGTGCCTCCGACAAGAGCGAGTGGGCCGAGGAGAAAGGTAATGGTTCTTTTCAGTCTCTTTTTAGGGCTGGGTGTTGGTATGGGCCTGGCCTTCGTCTCGGATGTGGTTAAGCGGCGGGAGCGCGATGAGACCACCCAGGCTAAGCTGGTTGAGATAAAAGTGGCGCTCATATCCCCGAGGATTCGTAAGTGGCTGAGAATTTCCTAAGGTATGGATGGGAGAGTCCCGGTAAGCTCCCCGGCCCGGCTAACTGACCATCCGAATGAATAGGTCATGAAGGACTCGCTCCGCTTGGCTTATTTTTCCTCCCGCGCTTGCGAGACGCCGTTCCCCATAATCTGTTGACGAGAGGCCTACAGGTTTAAACCGTGCTGGAAGTCCTTCTAATTCTCTGCATCATCCCCGGTTTTTTTCTGGCAGTCAATTCTCCCCGGCTGTTGATGCTTGTGGTCTGGCTGCTCTATTTGCTCAACAACGGGCTGGCTTATTATCTCAATTTTGATATTCGCACCTATCTGCTGGCCACCGGTTTGCTTCTGGGCGCGATCGGCGCGGCGATCGTAACAGTTCTCCAGTATCGCACCACCGTCATTAATCCTGCTCTGCGTACGTTTCTCCTGTTTACCCTGGGAGTGGCGGCGTTTTACTTCTTTATGCGTCCCTCTCGGATTGACCTGGTAGCGTTTAAGGGAGTAATTGAGACCTTCCAGTATCCATTATGGGCTGCTTCCCTCGGGGTTCTGTTTTCGCTGAAACGCGATCCCTTTGAAAAAAACGTCAACTGGGTGCTCAGCATCAGTGTGAAATTTATGTTTATTCACTCCCTTGCCATTATCCTCCAATGGCTTTTCTTTCCCTCGCTAAAGGGCTATGATCCCTCGGTCAGTATTTCTCAGTGGGATATCTATAACGGTCTGTTCGGAGGATACGGCACGGGTTCAGTGACGCCCGTGCTGGCCGGTGTAGTGGCGACCGCCATCGCCTATCGATTTCACACCCGGCAGGCGGGATTCATGGACAAAGCTTTGCTGTTACTCCTGCCCTTTGCCCTGGTGGTATCCGAAGGCAAAGCGGGGATTTTCGCCATGGGTGCCGGCCTGTTGGCTTCATTCCTGCTTTTTCGATGGCGGGGAAAGGCCAAGCGAATACATACCAGAAGGATGGCACGTGGGATTGGGATCGCCTTCTTCCTTTTGGTGGTGCTGGGTCTTTCGGACCGGCTGCTGCAACAATACTATAGCGGGTCGCTGCTGTGGTCGCGCGAGCAGTTGGTGGAGTACCTGTTCCGGGAAAAGACGTCGCAAGGGACATTGCCCCGGCTGGGGAGCCTGGTGGCCCTGGTGGCCGAGGAAATTCAAGATCCGGATGTGCTGGCTACCGGTCACGGGCCGGGTTCGTCAGTAGGAATTACGGCCGCCGGTGACATCGCAGAATGGCATATCAACACCCTGTATGGGGTCGCATCCCGGGCGCTGAACCGGCTGATCTATGAGTTAGGCCTGTTGGGAATCTTGTCATATTCCCTAATTCTGCTTTTGTGCGTGCGGGCGGCAAAAGCATCCTGCCGCTTGGCCGATATGTCCGGGATTTTTAGTGTGGTTGTCATTGTTCTGGTCCTGCTCTCCGTCTTTGCCATAACCAACTACTATTCCGTACTCACGGATCGGCAGATAGGGATCTACGTATGGACGCTTCTGGGGATATTTCTCAGTGCATCCTGCTTGAATTCCCCTGAGGCTTTCAAGCCTACACACCCGACCTGGAACCGCCTAGGAGGGGTATCATCCTAGACCTTATCGCCAACCACAGTTGTGGGGGAAACATCGTCCCCACTGTCCTGCGCCGGGACGGTTCCTGAGAGGAGATCCAGTCACGCGCGTCCTGAGATGGGCCAAGGCCTTGTGTTACGTCATACACGGCATCATCACTGCCTTGTGGCTGCGCCGTACCAGCGGAGGCCATCTTACTCTCTATGGATTCTATGGTGCCTCCGATGATTCCCCAATTAGAAACATCGGCGATAACGCTATCCTGATCTCTATGCTGGAACATATGCGATCCATTGATATGCCGAAACTTATCTTTGTTTTTGATAAAGAAGGGAAGTACTCAATATACGGGGAAGAGTATCAGATCCGTGCCTATAGGTGGCGGCGGCTACGGGAGTGGCTTCCGATAATAGCCCGTACGCAGGTCTTTGTCATGGGTGGCGGCGGCATGCTGCAGGACTACACTGGAAGCGGCGGCACTACATCATATCTTTGCGCACTGAACCTGCTCTTCCGTCTGGCGGGGAGAAAGGTCATGTGGTATTCCAGCGGGATCGGTCCCCTGGTCTCCCGCAAGGCCCGGCTATGTACGGCCTGGGCTGCCCGCGCGGCCACCATGATTACAGTGCGGGATTCACATTCCAAGGAAATTCTCGAAGGGCTGGGTGTTCCAGCCGAAAAAGTCGTTACCACTACTGACCCGACTTTTGGGCTGGATCTGTCAGAGGGAAACTCAGGAGCCTCGAGGGCAAAGGAGATTAAAAAGGTCGGCCTCTCCGTGCTTCCCTTCTACCGTGTCTCAGGTATCGATCCTACGGGCGACCGGCGCCTCATCAAGGAGTACCGCATGTTTATCCGCTACCTGGGCGACCGGAAGGTCAAGGTGGTATTTCTGGCCTTTGAAAATTCCCAGGACCGGCAGATCTGTGAGGATATCCTGGCGGGGGATCAGCTGCAGAATGTCAGTGTTGCTGGGATCGGGGCTACTACCCAAGGGTTGCTGAGGGCATACCGCAGCTGTGACGCGGTGGTGGGCATGCGCTACCATTCTTTAATCTTCGGTCTGGTGGCCGGCGTGCCGACCGGCGCGGTGATTTATCACCCCAAGGTTCGAGCCCTGGTCAAAAAGTTCCAATTGGAGCGTTACGCCTGTGAATTGGCGGAGGTGACGGCGGAACGCCTCAAGGGGATTGTGCAGGCGCTTGAAGAAGATCAGGTGACCTACAGGGAGAGGATTACCCCATTGGTGGTTATAGAACGGGAGCTGCTAGGGCAGAATGATATCATACTGCGGCAGCTGATTAACGCGGGCACCGGCGGTGAGACTCAAGACTAGGACAACCGTAGACTTTTCCTATCTACTCTTTTCGTCGGTCTTGAGCCAGGGTTTGCGGATGGTCCGCAGTTTCATTGTAGCCCGGCTCATTGGTCCCCTGATGTTCGGCACCATCCAGGGATTAGCCATCTTCCTGCTCTATGTCCCCCTGATCCAGCTGGGGTATTACCAGGCAGTGGCCCGGGAGCTGCCCAAGCGCCTCCAGGCCGGGGATCAGGATGCTGTCCAGCAGATCAGTAACAACGGTCTTTTCATGGGCCTTCTCGCCGGTCTCGTCGGGCTGGTATTGTACATGACCATCTTTGCTATCCAAGGGTTGTCGATGTCCGGTCCAACCAGAATAGCCTGGTTGCTGTTTGCCGGGATGGTGGCACTTCAGCCTGTGACCCAGTTCTACCAGATGATCTACAATGCCTACGGGAAGTTCGTAACGGTGAGCAAGATCAAGATCGCCAACAGCGTGGTCTTTTTCCTGCTGCTGGTCCTGGTCCTGGCGTGGGATTATATCGGGCAGTTGATCAGCCTACTGCTCGCAGCGGTCATGATCGTGGCTCTATACATAGCTTATCACCCGATCGCTTTCGGGTTGCGCCGGATAGATTTTGCCCACATCGCAGGGATGATCAAGGCCGGTCTTCCGATCCTCGCCGCGGCCCTGTCCTTCAACCTGTTTTTTTCCATCGACCGGCTCTTCATCATCGGTTTCAAAGGGGCCGAGGCTTACGGCTACTATGCGCTGGGGGTGATCCTCTTCCAGATCGCCATGCTGGTTCCCGAGAGCATCCGCCAGATCGCCTACCGCCGCTTCAACGTGGAGTTTGGCAAAAGCGCTGAGGAGACACGGCTGCGGGTGATCTTCTGGAGGACTTTCCTGCTGGTTTCGGTAGTCATGTGGATGCTCTCCGTCACGGCCTATCACCTTGCACCCCTTTTCATTGCGTGGTTCCTGCCAGCCTACGCCCCCTCCCTGCCTATCGTGAAGATTTTTTCCATCGTGATGACTTTCACTGCCTCGGGACTGCTGGTCTCCAATGCCCTCTATGCTAGTTACCGCCAGCAGCGGGTTCTGGTGATCTATCTGATTTCGATTCTGATCTTTATTGGTGGTGCGGCCGTGGTGATGGTGTACGATCTGCCCACGTATGGGATCGCTCTGACCATGGGTGCCTCCCACGTGTTGGCGTGGGGTCTCATGCTGGTTGTAGTCATCAGGTCCACTGAGTACAAGGTACCAGGCGACTGGCTGAGAAAAACGGCACTGTTGTATCTGGTCCTGGCGTTAGTCTCCCTGGCGGCGACAATCGGTATCGAGGGAGCTGTCGGCCTGGCCCCCTCCCTGCTATTATCCGGGATTGCCATCACGCTTTACCTGCTGTTTATACTAGCTGGTGGCCTTGTCTTCCGCCATTCGCTGGTCAACTTGATCTATGAGATTCCATCTCCCAGCGGATAAGCCAGCATGAAGCGGACGGTCCTTTACTTATTTCATGTTTCCTATTTCGGTGGCGGTTCGGGGTGCCTTCTGAGGATGGTGCGGTCCCTGGATCGGGGGTCCTTTGATCCCGTAGTGGTCGTGAAGGCCGACGGTCCCCTGGTAGCGGCTCTGCATGAGGAAGAGATGGAGGTCCATATCGACCCGGCCATTCGAGCTATACCCTACTGCAGGTCCCTGCTATCATTAAGGCATATCTGGCAGTACGTGAGGACCTTCGCCTCCATCCGCAGGGTGGCCTACTGGATCAGACGGACACAGGCCGATATCGTTCACCTGAACACCATGTTACTGTATCCCTATCTGCTGGCGGTTCGCCTTGCCGGGAAGGCGGGGGTGCTGCATGCCCGTGAGCACTGGCCTGAAGGCCGGCACCGGCTGCAATTTAGCCTGCTGCGGTATTTCGCCCGGAGGTACGCCTCGGCCATCGTGGCCATTAACCGTACTACCGGCAATATCCTCAGGCTAGGGGATAAGACTACCATCGTCCACGACTGGGTCGATTTTGAAGGCCGGGATGAGGAGGTTGATCTAAATGCACAATTTGGCCTGGACCCTTTACGGCATAAAATCTTCCTTTATTTGGGGGGAATCCAGCCAATCAAGGGGGCCCTGGAAATCGTGGAGACCTTCCTGGAGTCTGACTTGGGAGCAGAGGTGAAGCTGCTATTCGTCGGGGGGATACAACGCAGGTACGGCCTGATAAAGGGTACCCTGCGGAAGCTGCTGCGCTTTCTGGGCCGGCCCACCTACAGCGACCGCATCCAGCGACTGATGCTGAAGCACCAGGGAAAAATCGTCGCCATGCCAGCTACAATCCAAGTAAAATCTCTCATCGAACAGTGCTATGCTATGGTATCATTCGCGACCAGACCACACGCTATCATCCCGCTGGTAGAGGCCGCCTGGCTTGGCAAGCCCTCCATTGCCGCCGACACGCCGGAGGCAAGGGAGTATACGGATAATGGCGCCGGAGCGATACTGGTGCCGATGAATGACCGGCACGCCTTGAGGGCAGCCTTTGAGAATCTGGCTGCGAATCCAGAGCTGGCCGCTGACCTGGGCCAGCGCGGCCAAGCCTATGTCAGGAATATTTTCGATAAGGAGTGGAACATTAACCTATTGGAGGGAGTATATCGTACCTTATGATAGTACATAAATCTAGGCAGGGTTTCATGCCAGTTTGGAATTGCCTGGAAGGGGGATTCTGAATGCTGGTAGCCATCAGGATACCCAAAATCCTGCTCA
>JBGVTM010000218.1 GCA_041862535.1 Candidatus Neomarinimicrobiota bacterium
GGACGAGTTGGATACCATCACCCACAATGCCGGGATCGAGTACTGGTACTCGACTTATTTCGCCATTCGGGCCGGGTTCATCTATGACAAGCTCGGTAAATTTAATAATCCCACTTTCGGGGCTGGAATCCATTACGGTCCCTATGGATTCGACTTTGGCTATATCTATGGGGAGGAGGGGCACCCGTTGACCAATACTATGCGCTTCTCCCTGAACATGGCCTTTTAAGCGCCCTCGATGATTTCCAGTAAAATCCCACGCTGGCCCCAGTGTGGGATTTTTTCTATCCAGCCCGTGTTGATTCTGCTTCTGCTCGTCACGCTGAATGGCCAGACAGTGCCCCGATTGAGTTTATACGGGCTGTCAGCAGGACCGGCGGCAGCAACTCATAGCCAGCAAACTAAAGACCTCACCATCCTTGCCCTGCGTGTAGCCTTTACCCGAGACGATAATCTCTCTACTACCGGTGATGGGACCTTTCTGATGGAGCTTACGGCGGACGATTCGCTCCGCTGTGATGGTTTTCATGTAGATCGGCCGCCGCATGACGCGGCCTACTTTTATGCCCAATTGCAGGCGATAGCGAACTACTACCAGCAGGTCACGCGGGGCCGGGTCACTTTTGACCTGGCGCACAGCTCAGTATTCCCTGAAGGGGAAGAACCCATCGTCCTGGGGGAAATGGCTAGCTACCGGCCGGTAGTCGATGAGGACTCGAGTGATGCCCTGCTGGTGGCGCTATTCGCGGAAAGTCTCACCGCTGCCGCTGACAGTGAAGTCAATGTACTGGACTATAACATGGTGGTGGTATTCCACGCCGGCCTGGGACAGGACTTTGCCTATCCAATGCTGGATCCAACGCCGCTGGACATCCCCAGTGCCTACATTGATCTGGAGATGATAGCTGAGGCTCTCGGCACGGCGGGCATCCCCCTTCCTCCCGATGGCGTTCTCTTTGACCGCCCCGGCATTCTCCTGCCTGAAGGTCAGAATCACATTTATTACGACATTGTTGAGGACATTTTCTTCGGTGAGACCGACTATTGCGATCTGCAAATAGGCCTTACGGGGACTTTCGCCTTGCTGATGGGCTATGCATTGGGCTTCCCGCCGTTGTTCGATACCGATGACGGGGAAACCGGGATTGGCGTTTTCGGCCTCATGGACGTGGGTTCCAATAATGGCCAGGGCGTAATCCCGGCGCCGCCCACCGCCTGGACCCGAACCTACCTGGGCGAGCAAACGGTGGAGCTGGAAGGAGATATCGCGCTGGCGGCACGCCACCTACCCGAGGGCCAAATCGGCCGGATCACTTTAAGCACCGACGAATATTTTCTGGTTGAGAACCGGCTTAATTGGGTGCTGCCGGGGGTAAGCCTGGACAGCCTCCGGTACCGTAACCGCATCGAGAACCTTGACGGCAGCTACACCTTGCCGCACTATTTCGATTATCTGGTGGACTCGGTAAGGGTTGATATCGTTAACGGTGTAATCACTGCGATACATAATTACGATATAGGCCTTCCCGGCAGCGGACTGCTCATCTGGCACGTGGACGAGTCCCGCTATACTCCCTTCATGCAGGGTATCAACGATGATCCCGAGGCCCGGGCAGTGGCCCTGGTGGAGGCCGATGGCGCGGTGGATATCGGCTTTCCCACCACGGCTATCTTTGTTGATCCCACCCGGGGTTGGTTATGGGATATGTGGTACGCCGGGAATGATGGTTTCTTCGATGCCAACCCGGACCGCAAGGCCGATAATCCCCAGCGCTTACTGAGCTTCGACGGTGACACGCACCCCTCCACCCGCCTGAACTCCGGGGCGGAGAGCGGGATTGCCGTCAGCCGGATTGATTCCGCCGGGAAGAGCCTCGCCTTCCTGGTAGCAGACGAGATCAACGTGACCCGCCTGCCGGATGGCAGCCGACTATTGGGCTTCAATGGAGATAAGTGGGTCTATGAAGAGGAAGACTCCCTCTGGCTGGGTAACCTGGCGATTGGCGTCCGGACATCAGGGGCTGTGCGTACCGTGATGATCAGCGAGCACGATGCGCCCCATATCCCGACTGCTGCAATTCCTATCGACCTGGGATTCTGGATAGTCGATCAGCTTGAGACCGGATACCGGGCCCGACGTTTCCGCACCGGTGGCAGCCTTTACCTTGATCTGGAGGATGCGGCAATGTTCGAAGGGGCCTATTACGACGATGGTCGGCTGTGGCTGATTACC
>JBGVTM010000219.1 GCA_041862535.1 Candidatus Neomarinimicrobiota bacterium
TATCGGCTTTACGCCCTTTGCACAGCAAGGCCATCCCCAACGGGAAACCTACGATGAAACAGAAGATAAGACCCTTCTGAAAGGTAGACGTTTGAATCATCCCGGCGCTGATGGCAACAAAGGGGAAGAGGATCAGGCGAACCCCCCTTTTCATTGCGGGGTGATGCGCTATGAGTCGTGCCACGGGAGGACTGTATCGATAGTAGAGGGAGACCCATTTCTTGCCGATGGAATGAGCCATGAGGTATCTATCCCGGAAGCCGCGGAGGAGATCAACGTTGTCGCTATACGGCGAGCCGTAAGCCGCCGTGGCGATAAAGCAGGGGGAATCAGGACTGCCATCGGTTTTTCCCGAGTCAAAAGATTGGAATGGAGCGCTGGAAACCGTTGCCTCATTGCTGTAGCCGGAGTCTCCATTGGCATTATAAGCCCTCACCCTGTAGCAGTAGTAGTAAGATTGTCCCAGGGTTACGCTCGTATCGCTATAAGAAGTGGTATCAGCGGCCACAGTTGCAATTTGGCTAAACGATCCGGCGCTGCTTGTCTTCCTCTCGATTCTGAGCCCATCCTCATCGGCCGAATTATCGGTCCACGAGAGGTCTACCTGGTTGCTGGATACCGCTGTGGCTGTGAGGTTTGTCGGGCGCAATGGAGTACTCCCAGGAGTACTCCCACAAGTATAGATACGAATGTCGTCGATGAACCAGCCAAATGCGTCGAGAGCAGAGTCTGTACCAATCCGAAAGCGGAAGCGAACGGGTTGGCCTGCCAGCGTGCTCAGATCAAGGCGTGTGGAAATGTACCCATTGCTCCTTCCGCAAAATGCTTCCCTGCCTCCCAGAGGATTTCCATAGAGATCACTGATAGTCCCAGTGTATCCATTGTCTATAATGAGCGCACCCGCGTCAATCCAACTGGTTCCTCCATCGGTGCTATATTCGATCACCCCAGCATCATAATCTCCAGCGCCATCACTCTCAAAGTGGTAGGCATGGTTGAAATGTATGTACGGTGAACTACCTGCCGGCAGCGATAGATCGAAAGTCATCGCCATGTAGATGTCTGAAGTATCCCATTGATCGTAACCCCAGAAGTTATACTGACCACTAGTGGCATAAGTGGGATCCCAACCAAAAATATCATAGGGATTAGGATTCTGAGGATAGTACCATTCATCCACCCCAACAATCGCCCCATGGGTCCAGTTGCCGTAGCTGGGGGTTTCCAAGTCATCGAAAAAGAGGTTAACGGGAAAGTCGGCATCACATACCGGGGCTTCTGGAGCAGGGCATGAGGATGGTTGTTGGTTCATCTCGGTTGCGTCCACCGCATTCTGTACTTGCTGACTATCAGAGGCATCGAATCCCAGATTGATGGCAGCCTGCAGTAAGGCATCGTATAGGTCCTGGTAGTCGCTTGCCGAGGTGAGGAGGTTGGTCTGGACCTCATAGAAAAGGTCCGCCACCTTGTCAATCCCCAGGCCGACCACGGTGTAGCCATTAAAGGTATCCCCATCGGTCAGCAAGTAGGCCGCCTTGCTGGCCACCCCGCTGTTGGTGTGAACCCCACCGTTGTCTAAAAACAATGGATCACAGTCATAAAGAGGACTTGCCATCCTATCGGGCTGATTATAGGCCGAGGGAGTTCTCATGTCTCGAATAGCGCCAAGTAAAGAATCTTCACCGAGCAACCACCGGACGCTGGGATCATCATTTCCCTGTCCGTTGGTGAGATCGACGAATTCTCCCCAGATATCAGAAGAGGCCTCATTAATGGCCCCTGATTGCATGTAGTAAAAAAGTTTAGATTCATAATATGTTACGCCGTGAGTATACTCGTGTGCAACGATATCATCCGCAGGCAGCCCCTCAGTAAAAATCATCTGAAGATTAGAGCCGTCCCAATAAGCATTGGGGATAGCCGAAAAGTAACGCGTGGTTACTACAATGTCCATTCCCGCGTTGTTGATGCTGTCTCGGCCATGGTTGTTTAAGTAGAAATCGTAGGTATCTCCCGCATAATCATAGGCGGTATCGACATCGGGAATGCCGGTTAGCCCTTGACCTTCGATTCGCATCAAATCCCCAGGATCACCGGGCAGCGGCTTTCCCGGGACATTGTTGTGGTCGTAGATCTCGCGGTATAAGGCCGTTTCGACCTGGTTGAAGTGGAGGACCACCATGCCCAGGTGGGCGTCTATCAGAACCAGTTCCCGTAGGGGAATCATGTCTTTTGAGAGGACTTCCATCCGCCACACCAGGTGGGTAATGTTCACATTCAGTCCGAGGAGAGTGGGGTTATAGATCCAGAGCTCGGGGTCGGTGACATTAAGGGAATCCCTTTCAATGGCGTATTTCTGGCCGTATTCCCTAAGAGCGACCTGGAGAGCCTTTTCCTGGGCTTCTGCCGCGGTCACTTGGGGAGATGTATCGACATCGATGTCGGGTAAGACCTCACCATTTGCTGAGAGGATGTTGTTAAAGGAGTTCACCTGCAGGATGAGCTCTCCCCCCAGGATGGGTATGCCGGAATAGATCTGTTGGAAACGGACAAAGGCTCGGCCCCGGTCAGCCGTCTTGCTCCGCATAACCGTGAGCTCACGGGCTTGATCCTTCAGGCCAAAGAGAGAG
>JBGVTM010000220.1 GCA_041862535.1 Candidatus Neomarinimicrobiota bacterium
CCCATCAGGCCGATACTCTGAGCACCCCTGATGACCGAAGGCAAGCCCTCGTTCATGTCGAAATCGGCATTCTGATCGGCGGCCCAGAAAGCCGGGATGTACCTCTGCGACCCGGCTGAGCCGGCCCGGGGGATAAGCACGAAATCCCCCCCGGTCTTATCCTGCATGAGGTCATGGACAGCCTTGTCGTAGAGCTCGGGATAATGATGCTGGTGCTCATAGCCCCTGGTGCCGTCAAACAAATAGGCATCCGCCGGCAGGTGCTCACAGTCATCCATCTTGAATCCATCGATGCCCAGATCCACCACTTTGGCAACCTGATTCTGCCACCATTTCACCGCTTTGGGATTGGTGAAGTCGATCATACCACCGCGGCCGTCACTGGTCAGGCCGATCTCATCGGTGCCGGAGGGGCGCCACCATTCTATCTGGTACGTATCACCGTTGGCATCTTTCACAAAATACCCTTTCCGGTCCGCATACCGGTAGTTTTTGGCCGCCGGATTCACAAACGGCACCATCCAGAGCAGTACCCGGTAGCCCATAGCATGCAGATCAGCGATCATCTTTCCGGGATTCGGGAACAGTTTGGGATTGAATTCATAATCGATGTATTCATTGGACCAGGGGCTGTCGATGAAGATGACGCTGGTGGGAATGTCCAGATCTCGCAGCATGGTGGCGTCCTGGTAGACTTCATATTCATCGAAGACCCAGTCGCGCCATTTCCAAACGCCGAACTTCCAGGCTGGTGGCTTGAGCATACGCCCGGTCAGCGCGGTGTATTGCCTTACGATTTCCTTGGGTGTAGGGCCGTAGAACAGATGAAACGCCAGCTGCGGCCCATTGACCCAGAAGGAATAGACCTCGCTTTCCCGGGTGCCCAGGTCAAAGGTGAACTGGCCGATGGTCTCGGCGTACAGCCCGTAGCCCCGGCTGCTGATCAGGAACGGGATGGGCACCGTCCACGGGGGATCGTTGGTGGGGATTTCCTGACCCCGTAATTCCAGGCCGGTGAAGCGCTGACCCATTCCCCGGAAATGTTCGCCGTCATCGGCGTGAATGGCATAGCCTATCGCTTCCGCATTTTCCGGCCCGCTCATTTGAACCAATACATGCTCAGCTGGTTTTGATATACTGATCTGGACTGCACGATCAGCAGCGGTCACACCGGTCAATATCAGAGTTCCGGATTCGCGTTTGGCAGACTCGATTGTGATAATGCGGTCCCACGTTTCACCTACCTTCAGGCCAAAGATGGCTGCCGGATAGGAGTGAGGATCTACCCCCGCGACCAGCGCCAGGCCTTCCCGGTCCTGAATAATCAGGTTGAACGGATCTTCCTGAACCACTACGCTGCCCCAGGAGGTTTCCAGCACCTGCTGCTGGGCATTCAGATCCGATATGATAAACACCACCAAGCACAACGGTGGAATGAATACATGTAAGCCACGCATCGGTCCCTCCATACAGGTTTAGTGTAAAAGAATGGTTGTTTCTGCCCTATTATTAGCAATGGTGATTTCCCCGGCGTCCACATGTGCCTCTACCGCAAGGTGATGGCTACCTTGAACAGCCGGCCACCTCAGGCGTGCTTCCCGGACGCGGGGAACCAGATCGTTGGGCGCCTCGATGGTGAGACTGGAAGCGCATACCCGGCTCCTCAACGATTGGCTCGACGACGCGAACCTGAGGCCTTCGATCATAGTAGCGTAGGTGCACCTTTTTAACAACGGCATTGTCATATATTTTATGGGTCCAGATATAGGCTACCCCGCACGGAAAGTATTGCTCATTCTTCAACTCACCAGCTGTGAATATAACGGCCACTGCACGATTTTCCGAACCGGCCAACATATGCCCGTCACACTCATAGAGATCCGTGAAATAGCCATCTTCATTTTAGTCCGAAAGTGAGTATCGAATGGTGATCTTGTCTTCCACCACGGTTTGCTCTTTACGACCGATGGCGCGCAGATGGTTGGTGCCTTTTTTCAAGGTCGCCCGCCAGATAAAGGGCTGAGGCCGGGTTCCCAGGCTCTCCCCATTTATTAAGAGTTCAACAGAATCACAGTTGGAAAACACCTCGATTTGTTTTGCTTCCCCTTCAACACCGGCTCGTTGTAACCAAGTATGGGAAACGATATAGATCATCGGCTCTTCGGTCCAGATGCTCTGATAGAAATAGAACACGTCCTTTGGCACACGAGCGAAGTCCGCCAGCCCTTTCTGATTAATATGGGGGATATTGCCACCCTTTTCATAGGAGCCGAAATCAAACATATTCCAGACACATGAACCAGCGATATAGGGACGCTGTACGATCTGCTCCCAGTATCTTTTATGAAAGGCTAACTGCCAGTTTTCACTGAAATCAGGTGCTTTCGAATCTTCCACATGATAGCCTCTCTTGCTGCCGGCTCCATACTCACTGATGATGAACACCTGCTCAGGATAAGCTTGTTTACGCTCGTCCATCACGTCTCCGAAATCATCAAAGGTGCCGGAATACCACCCATAGTAGCAGTTCCAGCCAGATATTTCCGTAATGCCCATAATATCAGTACCCCGATCCTTAAATTGAGCCTGGGCCGTGTACCTGGAGGGATCAAGGTTATGTGCCAGTTGGACTAGTGCTTGGCAGAGGTCGACGCTCCAGTGGAGTTCCTCGTCGGGCTGATCACGAATTACTTCATTCATTACACCCCAGATAATGATACTCGGATGGTTCAGGTGCTGGGTGATCATCTCACGCATCATCTGCTTTGCATTAGCTATGAACGCCTCCCGCCCCACTGACCTGACCACCGGGATTTCCTCCCATACCAGTAAACCGAGGCTATCACACGCATCCAGAACGGCTGGATCCTGTGGATAATGGGCAAGACGAACGAAGTTGGCCCCCATGGACTTGATAAGCCGCATATCCTCGATATGTAGCTCGTTCGGGACAGCATTGCCATAACCAGCTCGGTCCTGATGACGGTTCACTCCCTTAAGTCGCAGGTATTCGCCATTGAGATAGAAACCCTGGTCGGGGTCAAAAGAGAACCATCGCAAGCCGAAATTGCCAGTTATCTCATCCAGGGTTACCTGGTCACGGCTCAATCGAACTTGAACTGCATAGAGATGCGGAGCTTCAGGAGACCACAAGGTGATCGGTGCAGATATCTCCAAATCAAGCTGGATTTCAGCAGTTGAGTCCGGTGGGATGGACACATCCACCGAGCGGGTGAGAACTATCCTTTTTTGAGGGTCTTGGATCACAGTCTCCAACTGGCCGTCGAAGGATTCTTTTGAAGTATTTATCACCGGAGTGGTGACCGTCACATGTGCCCGCTCCGGGGATACCTCCGGCGTCTGGACGTGTACCCACTCTATGTGCACTGTGGTCGTTTCCAGCAGATACAAATCGCGGTAGATGCCGCCGTACATGGTATAGTCAGCGCTCTGGGGTGGGATATCATAGTGGTAGGCGTTGTTTACCCTGACTGCAATAAGATTCCGCTTACCAAAGGCTATATAAGGTGTAATATCAAAGCTAAAACCCGAATAACCGCCAATATGTTCTCCCACATAGAACTCATTTACCCATACATCCGTGACCTTATTGGCACCCTCAAATACCAGATAGAGACGTTTGCCCGCGTTGGATTTCGGAATATTTACAGCCTTACGGTACCAACCTGATCCCCGGTAATAGCCAGGAGAAATATCGTAACCGTCCTCAATCCCGCGTCTATCAAAGGGATCATCAACATTCCAAGTGTGCGGCAGATTAACTCGTTCCCAACGTCGGTCATTCAAATCAGCCTGGTAACCAGCATTTACTTCCCCCTTATGAAAGCGCCAGCTATTATTAATCCTCTGGAGAGACCGAACCGGCTTGGAATCTTCAGAGGCACAGGAAGACCAGAATAGAAATACTCCTACGACAATCATAGTCCGTGTTGTGATGCGAAACATAATGCTCACCTTACGGCCTATAGGGTTCTTTAAGAGGGAAGATTCGGATGATCTGGCTTTCATGAGCACCCAGGGGGATTTGGATCACCTTTTCTTCTCCAAATACAGTTTCATCGATCACGAGTCGGACGTCTTGTGGCTCCTCCGTTGCCACAAAGATAACCGCTTCACGATCATGCCGAATTCCAATTGTAAAGGCGCCGCAGCTAATCTTATCCGTAAAAGAATCAGGATAGATTTGGTTACGAAAACTACTTACCTCAATTTCCGTGGCGAACATGATTCCATTCCGGAAAAAGAATTCGACCGGTCGGCCCTCACCGGTGACACCCCTACCGGCAATCCAGGTCCAGTGTGGCGGTAGCTTAGGATTGATAGTCAATCCCTCCGCACCTTCCGCATATTGCAGCAGGTCAACATCTGCAAAAGGACGACCTTTGATCTGCTGATTGACGTTTGGATCAGGCGTCAAGACAACAAATTGGGCTTGCCCAAAAAGGAAACCTGAGAGCACCAGCCCATACAAAAAACTGTACCACTTAGATCTCATCTTGATTACCCATAGACAGATTGAGATAGCTCATCACACTTATCGTCATGGTAGGGAAATAGCCACTAGCCGAAGCTTGGGCTTCTCTAACTGGTTGACATACCACACCAGGTCAAGAGGATCAGTGTGGCCGCCATTGTGGGGGGCCAGCAGTACCCGGATTTGTATCAAATGTGGTGTCTGTGCTTTTACGTGGATTTCGATCATCTTTACCTCCATTCTGTTGGTAGTCCAAGTAATATATATAGCGCTCATGGCACGCCATCAGCGTCGGGTTTCTGTCAGGCTGTCATAGCCAAGGCGTGTCTGGCCCCATTTAGTCCATTCCGGTGCACTTTGCCCTGAAGCCGAACGGGGTAAGCAATATGGGCCTTGCATCAACCAGTTCCGGCCTATTTAGTACCCTAACAGTCGCGGCAGCATGAGACTTAAATCCTCGATATAGGTCACCAGTAACAGCGCCAGGATCATGGCCACATAGAGCGGCAGCAGCGGTTTGATCATATTTGTTATCGACGTTTTAGCGATACTACAGCCGACGAACAGCACGCTGCCGACCGGTGGGGTGCAAAGGCCAATACAGAGATTCAAGACCATCATGATCCCGAAATGCAGTGGTGTCATACCTAATTGCATGACCACGGGGAGAAAAATGGGTGTGAAGATTAACACGGCCGGAGTCATATCCATAAACGTGCCCACGATCAGCAGAATGATATTGATGACCAGAAGAATAATAAATTTGCTTTCGGTCAGGGCGATCAGGGTGGCGCTGATGTTCTGGGGGATGTTTTCATAGGACAGAATCCAGGACATGGCCCTTGACGTGCCAATCAGCAGCATGACGATCGCAGTGGTCTCTACTGCCTTAAGTAGAATGGATGGCAGTTCACTGATTTTTACTTCACGATAAACCACGACCGATAAGAATAGGGCATAGAGAACGGCCACCGCACTGGCTTCCGTCGCCGTAAAAATGCCGGCAATAATCCCACCGATAACGATCACAATCAGCAGGAGGCTGGGAACAGCATCCAGAAATTTCTTGGCAGAATCCAGCAATGGGGTCCATTCTCCCCGTGGGTAATCACGAAGTAATGCGATGACGGCTGAGACGGCCATGAGTCCTAATCCCACCAGAATGCCGGGGAGATAGCCGGCGATGAACAGCGCGGCGATCGATACACCGCCGCTGGCGAGCGAGTAAACGATCAGCACGTTACTGGGCGGGATCAGGAGACCGGTAGTTGCCGCTGTGACGGTGATGGCCGTGTTAAAGTTTTTTTCATAGCCTTCCTTATTCATGATCGGAATCATGAACCCACCGACGGCGGAAGTGGCCGCCACTGCCGATCCTGAAATTGCGCCGAAGAACATACAGGCCAGTATATTGACATACGCCAGGCCACCCGGCAGCATGCCAACGAGGACCTTGGCGAAATCGATCAAGCGCCGGGCAATTCCACCCCGACCCATGAGCATGCCGGAAAGAATGAAAAAGGGGATGGCGAGCAGGGCAAAACTGTTGATCCCGGTGGCCATTTGCTGTGCAACGGTGGTGATGGCCGGAACCGGAGCGATGGTAAACAGCATGGTAAGCACGGTCGCCACACCAATGCCGATGGCAATCGGTACGTTGCATGCCAGAAGGAGAATAAAACTTACAATAAGGACAATAATCGATATATCCATTACAATACCCTTATGGCTAATCGATTACCCTGACTTCGTGTTCTTCCGCTACCGTCGGTTCTTTAATTATAGCCGCGATGATGAACGTGATTGAGAAGAACATCATCAGAATACCGGTAATCGGAAGGACCAGGTATACGTAGCCCATTGGAATGCCCATCGCCGGGGAGATTTGATTCAGGGTGAATGTGAGATTCACGAGCCGCAGTCCGCCGATGACAAGAATGAACAGGGCGAACAACAATACGACCAGGGAAATGCCAATCTCGACGACGCGTTTCTTGACGCCCACCAACCTGGCGGTCAGTACATCAATGCCCAGATGGGCGCGAGTATAAAAAGCATAACTGGCACCGAGGAGACCGATCCAGATCAATAGAAAACCAGCCAACTCTTCCGTAAATGAACTGGGGTCCCGAAGAATAAATCTGGTGCAGACCTGCCAGGTTACGTCCAGCACATTGGCCGACATAAGGATGACCAGGACGATACCAAGTGTCCTGGTGATGACTGAGATCATTTTATCCATAGATAATCGTATCCTACGCAATCATGAGTGGATTAATTAAGGGAAATTCTTTCGCAATTATGCTGGATATCGCATCCTTGGTTCCTATAAAACAATAGCCCTTGCTAGTCGGCACCTATTCAACCTGTTCGATTTGCTGGATCAAGTCGTAGATGGGTGTTCCTATGTAGGAGGCATGCATCTCCCGCACTGATTCACGGAATGGTGTTTTATCAGGATAGATAATTTCGACGCCTCCGTTTTGAACTTCCCGGAGCGCCTCATCACAGGCCTCCTTCCATAGTTGCTTCTGATACTCCACGGACTCTTCCACCGCCTTTTGCAGCCACTGCTGTTCCTGGGAGGAAAGACTTTCCCAGACCACCGTGCTCATGAGCAGGATGTCAGGTACGGAGGTATGTTCGTCAAGGCTGTAATATTTGCAGACCTCGTAATGCCGTGACAGGTAGAAACTCGGCGGATTGTTTTCCGCACCATCGACCACACCCTGCTGTAACGAGGTATATAGCTCGCCCCAGGGGATCGGGGTCGCCGATCCCCCCAGCGCCTGAATCATTTTCACCGAGGTTATGCTTTTCATAACCCGGATTTTCAATCCCTGCAAATCCGCCGGTGTATTTACTGGTCGGTCTTTGGTATAAAAGCTGCGGCTGCCGGCATCGTAATAGCACATCCCGCGCAGGAAATAATCTTCACCCGCTACCAGGAGTCGCTTTCCAATCTCGCCGTTCAAGACTTTCCAGCGGTGATCG
Organism: Candidatus Neomarinimicrobiota bacterium; assembly: GCA_041862535.1. Classification (NCBI taxonomy): domain Bacteria; kingdom Pseudomonadati; phylum Fidelibacterota; species Fidelibacterota bacterium. The sequence continues at coordinate 7,490 of JBGVTM010000220.1, forward strand.
TCATCCCGGAAAACGTAGGGAATGCCAAATATCTTCATCTCAGGGACAAAGGCTTCTAACGGAGCGGTTGACACCTTGGTCATTGCCAGACTACCGATTTGGAGAAGCTCGATCAGATCCCGTTCTTGTCCCAGCTGACCGCCGGGATAGATGTCTATCCGCATGCGGCCACCGGACTCCTCCGCCACCCTCTTGACCATATAGACCATGCCTTTGTGGACCGGGTGGGTGGCATCCAGCACGTGGGCCAGCTTGAGCACTCTAACGGGTTGTTCACCGGCACATGCCGCCAGGACCAACAGAAATGGAATGAGGATTAATCTAAACCGCACCAGGCACCTTAAGTATACGCACATCATCTTCCCCGCTTTTCTGTCTACAGATTGTAGGCCTGTTTGCTCAGATCGTACGCCAGGGCAGGCATGATTTCCTCAGCATCCTCCCTATCAATTATATGCCGGGCTACCTGACCGGCCAGGAAATTGGCATCCACCCGCCGACTCACATCATGGCGAGCAGGTATGGAGGGAAAGGCGCGGGTATCGTCGATAAAGCCAACAGTCTTATGGAAACCAGCCGTTTCGGTAATCCTTTGACGGAAATAGATCATGCCCTGAATACTGTCACTGAACCACCAGGGCGGTCCCAGCCACATGGCGGGATAATGCCCTGCCAGGGGCGCCAGTTCGCGAGTATAGTTGGTCTCGTCCAATGTGAAGACAATGACCCTGAACCGGGGATCATTACCATAAGCATTTAATAATTCATGCAGACAGCGGGTATATTCAGTCGGGAGCGGGATGTCGCCGCCCTTATCGGGACCGAATTTTTCAAAAACAGCCAGATTATGGTTTCGCATGGCCCCCGGGTGAATCTGCATGACCAGCCCGTCCTCCGCGCTCATGCGCGCCATCTCCATGAGCATATGGGCTGTGAAACGCCTGGCTTCATCTGGGGTAACCTGCCTCTTCAAAGCCCGTTGAAAGAGGGTGTCAGCCTCGCGATCAGACAGCCTGTGGGTCAGGGGGCTTTCAATTCCGTGATCGGTGGCCGTGCATCCCATGGATTTAAAGAAGCTGCGGCGCTCCTCCAGGGCCTGGATGTAGCTGGCATATGAGGTGATCTCATAGCCACACACCTCACCGAGCTTGTGGATGTTATCGTGCCACTCAAAATGAGACAGGTCGGTCACCGGATCCGGACGAAAGGTGGGAATGATCCTGGCATCCCAGCCTGATTCGCGAATCATTTGGTGATCCTCAAGGGTATCAAAGGGGGCATCGGTGGTGGCCAGGACCTCGATATTGAAGCTATCAAACAGGTTCCTGGGCAGAAATTCCTCGGTCTGGAGTTTCTCCAGAAGCCGGTCATAGATGCGCAGCGCCGATTCGCCAGTGAGTTTTTCGGTGATCCCGAATACCTCGACGAACTCGGCATCCAGCCAGATGCCGGTAGGCGTGCCTGCGAACAGGTAGTAATGATCCCCGAACAACTGCCAGATCCTGCGGTGATCGGTTTCTACCGGTGACCCATCACGCGTGGGCACCCCGAAGTCTTCCAGGCTGATCCCATGGGAATAGAGCAGCCGGAAGACGTAGTGGTCGGGGATCAAAATAAGCTCGGTGGGATCGGGGAAAGGCCGGTTCTGCGAGAACAGCTTGGGGTCGACATGGCCGTGGGGGCACAGTAGGGGTAGATCCTTCACGCTCGCGTATAATTCACGGGCTATTTCACGAACTGCCGGCTCGGGGTCAAATATGCGGTCAGGATTCAGATAAGACATAAATACTCCTGGATCGAAGGTTAAGTGGACTTCTGTTTGCTCGGCCGGTTTCACACACCTGGCGGCTAATTATCTTGCCAGCCACCCGCCATCGACCGCAACGGTATATCCGTTCATATAGGAGGAAGCTTTCGAAGCCAGAAAAACGGCGATTCCTTTCAGGTCTTCGGGTTCCCCCCATCGCCCGGCTGGAATACGTTCCAGAATGGCCTTGCTCCGCACCGGATCGGCTCTCAGCGGCGCCGTATTATCGGTGGCCATGTAGCCGGGAGCAATGGCGTTGACATTGATGTTATGAGGAGCCAATTCATTGGCCAGCAGCCTGGTCAATCCCATAACCGCACTCTTGGTGGCCGTATATGAGGGGACGAAAATCCCGCCCTGGAAACTGAGCAGGGAGGCGACGTTGATGATTTTACCGCCGGTGTCTTGCTTGATCAGAACCTTCGCGACCGCCTGACTGAGGAGGAAAAGAGCTGTCTGATTCACGTCAATGACTTCATCCCAATCCTTTTCTGTGAATTCGGTTAATGGCGCCCGGCGAATGATGCCGGCATTATTGACCAGAATATCAATATGCCCGAAATGATCCAGGGTTTTTTGAACAATCAATGGTATCGATGCTCTCTGACTGAGATCGGCTGTTACAGGCCAGCACTTGCGTCCAAGTTTTTCGATCTGTTTAGCCGTTGCTGACTGATCGCTTCGGTCCACGGCACAGATATCAGCGCCAGCCTCCGCCAGGCCGATGGCCATTGCCTGACCGAGACCCCTGGAAGCACCCGTCACGATCGCTACTTGCCCATCCAGCTTGAATTGATCAAGAATCATTGCTTTCCCTCTACGATGCCCTCGTTTGATACTAGTTGATTTTATCCAGGTCAATGCCGTCCATATCATCGAATTCCTGGTTCTCGCCGCCCATGCCCCAGATAAAGGCATAATTCGAGGTGCCCACACCGGCATGAATGGACCAGCTCGGCGAGACGACGGCCTGACCTTCACGCACGACCAGATGCCTCGTTTGCTCCGGTGCACCCATGAAGTGAAACAGGAGATCATCCCCAAGATCGAAGTACATATAAATCTCTGTTCGCCGTTCATGAGTGTGGGGAGGCATGGTATTCCATACGCTACCTTTCTCCAGCTCCGTCAGGCCCATGACCAGTTGGCAGCTTTCCATGCTCGCCGGGTGGATATACTTGAAAATGGTGCGTTTATTCGCCTTTTCCACGCTCCCGAGCGCCACGGTCGAGGCCTGCTGCTTGCCCACTTTTTTGGTGGGGTAGGCTTTATGGGCTGGATAGCTGAGCAGATAGAACTTCGCCGGCTGCTCAGCAGAGGCGCTATGAAAGACAATCTCCTTGCTGCCGCGACCGACATACAGGCCTTCGCGATTCCGCAATTCGTAGGCAGTTCCGTCAGCAACGACGCTGCCGGTTGCCCCAATATTCATGATCCCCACTTCCCGCCGCTCGGCAAAGTAATCGGAGGCCAACTCCTTGCCGACGGACAGTCGCAGAGCTTGGTTGACCGGAACCGCTGAGCCCACAACACAGCGGTCGGTTTCGGTATAGTAAAGCGATACCTGGTCCTGTACGAATAGATCCTGGATAAGAAATGTTTCCCGGAGTTCCTGGCTATTCATCTGCTGATAACGGACCTGATCCGCTAAGTATCTGATTTCCATGTATTACTCCTCAAGAACTAACTCATCATCATTTGGTCATAGGTGGCAGATTAAAGGACCACTTCGAGCGGTCCGCTTTTCTCCCTTTTCAACCGATCAAGATATTCGATGAACTCTCCTTCAGCCCGAATTCCATCCGGCTCCTGTTCCCAGGTAGCGAGAAAATAATAAGTCAGTTTGCCAGCTGCAGGTCGCAGCACCACCACCAGGTTGTGCTCATCCTCCGTCAATTCGAGGAGGTCCTGCCGGCGGAAGATGATCGCCATGCCCAGATTATCATCGGCGAGGCTCTGCCGCCCGAAGGTCCCCAGATAGGTCCACTCTGATCCGGAATCGGGCTCGGTTATCACTTTAGCGCCGGGATGTTTCACGATCCCCGTACACAGATTATCGGGATTCGGTACAATAGTGACCTCATGTCGGGTGAGCCTGCTCCCCGCCGCAATGGACAGTTCAGAGACCAGATCATACCTCCCACCAGCCGCCTGCCAGCCGTAGTAGCTGGTACGGATGATTGACTGCACCGGGCCGGTAGCAATGATCGCACAGGTAATGCTGTCAGTCTGTGAAACTCGTTCCACCCGGTCACCTATCCACATGCCAACGGAGCCAATCCCCAGGGACTCTCCGACTTTCAGAATGTCCATCCCCCAGTCAGCCATTTCATGGTAAGAATCAAAACCATCCTGGCCGACGTTCTGGAGTACCATGTCGGGCACCTTTTTCCCGAAGATATCAATAGCGTTGCGCCAATCTAAATAAAACCGATAGCCTACTCTATCCGACTCCCAGCCGGGACCTTCGTAGCGGATAAAGTAGGAGTGGTCGGTATGCTCGTCCGGTACCCGCAGGAACCTTACGTTGGTGAAGGCACCACCTATATATTCGTGTTTTTCAAAGTAGCCGCCGGTCTTGTGGGAAAGCTCGGCTTGAGTTCTCCTGGGATAATCGCGTTGTTTCGCCCCGAACCTATGATACCTCACAGTAATTTGCCTTTTTTCGCCGGGCTTGAAATCACTTATACAAACAATCTGATCCACCTGACCGTCGCCATTAAGATCGTTTTCCTGACTGGCCAGCTCGACGCCTCCAGCCAGAACGATGAACGCTTCGGGATTGAAGTCAGCATTCCTCTTCTTGAGCTCGAGCACGGGGATAACAAATGCGGCCTCCTCCCGGGCCAGATCGGTCTGGTTACTGACGGACAGCGCTATAAAATCAGGATACCCTTCCAGGATTTGCGGATCGATGGTGTCCTTTTTCGCGCAAGACAACAGCAAAACCATTGAAATAAGCAGACCTAAAATGCGGGCAGGCTTCATGGGAAATTCTCCTATTTCATTATTATTTATAAGAACTAGAGTAACACATTACCACTTTCAGGACAATGATATTCATTATTCCTTGCCAATCCTGACCAGGCTGTTTCGCGCCTGTACAATTAAAATGATGGCAACGATAAAGAGAATGATCGAGAGAAGCAGTAACGGGATATTCACCGTCACAATGTTTTTGTGAATGAGCGTCCCCAGGGCAGTCAAGGTCACAGCGAACATGAAGTACATGGGGTACTTAACAAACCGATTGCTCTTCCCCAGTTCTGCCAGCCAGACGGTAACTCCCAATAGGATAATGGATGCCAGCAGTTGATTGGCAGACCCGAACAGCGGCCAGAGTACCTCACTGGTTCCGGAAAAGGCGAGCAGCGCGGAAAAAACAACCGTCACTAGAGTACCTACGTAGCGATTCTTACTCAAGAAAGAAGCACGTTCCTCTCGCTCAAAAAATTCCTGGAATGCGAATCGGCCCAGCCGGGTGGCCGTATCAAGGGTCGTCAGGGCAAAGGCGGAGATCGCCAGAGCAGCGAAAGTAACGCCCAATCGCTCCGGTATACCCAGGTGGTGAACAAAGCGGCCGATACCGGCCGAGAAAATACCAATCGGTCCCCCACCTTCCTTGGTGACCAGATGACTGTAATCCCCCTGCAGAATGGTGACCGCTGTGATCAGCGCTACCACCGCCAGCACGCCCTCAACAAGCATGCTGCCATAACCGACCGGCTTGGCATCCGATTCCATATTCAACTGTTTCGAGGTCGTACCACTGGACACCAGTGAGTGAAAGCCGGAAATAGCCCCACAGGCGACAGTTACAAACAGGATGGGGAACAGATACCCCAGGTTGGTCTTGAACTGTGTTACTACCGGGAAGCTGATGGTCGGGTTAGCCACGAAGATGCCAATAACTCCCGCGATCAGAATGATAAATAGCAGAAACGAGTTCAAGTAATCCCGGGGCTGGAGCAGGATCCATACCGGTGTAACCGCAGCAACGAATACATAGCAGAACAGCATAAAAATCCAGAAGTTGAAGGACTGCTGAATCGGAAACAGGATTCCAAGCGCCACACATCCGAGCAGCAGCAGGACACCAACGATGGAAGTAAGCCCCAGTTTGGTTTTCAGGCGGTAGATACTGAGCCCGAAGACTATGGCGAGCAGAATGAACAGGAAGGAAGCAGTGACCGTGGCTGGTTCTTTCACAAAGACGCTGGCAACCGCTTTCGCAAAGACGGCGATGACCAGAACCAGCACCGTCCAGGTGAAAACGAGGAAGAGTTTCTTTCCGGCGTGGCCGATATGTTCCTCGATCACCTCGCCAAATGTCTTTCCGCCATGCCGCACCGAGGCCACCAGCGAGGAAAAATCATGCACGCCGCCGACAAAAATGCTACCGATCACTATCCAGAGCAGCACCGGGATCCAGCCGAATACCGCCGCATAGATCGGACCGAGAATGGGGCCGGCCCCGGCAATGGAGGAAAAATGATGGCCGAACAGGATGGGCGCCTTCGCCGGTACATAATCGACGCCGTCGGTGTTGGTATGGGCAGGTGTTTGCCGGCCTGGGTCTACACCCAGCCTTTTCGAAAGGTAGCGACCATAAAAGATGTACCCGATTGCCAATAAGACGATTGAACTGCCAATTAACCAGGCGGCCGCCATTGTTATATCTCTTTATAGAACCTGCGAGGAACGCACAAAAGATAGTCCCACTAGACCAGGATGGGCACCCTTATCCAGATACTCAGTTCTGCTGGAAAAAAACGTCTCTATTTTCATACACAAGCCAACATTCCCCCGTCGACGTACAGAATATGTCCGTTCACGTAATCTGAAGCTTTGGAAGCCAGGAACACCGCTGCTCCGATCAGCTCTTCAGGCTCACCCCAGCGGTTGGCGGGTGTTCGTGAACACAGCCAGGCGTCGAACTTCTCGTTCTCATACAGTGGTTTGGTCAGCTCCGTCCTGAAATAGCCGGGGGCGAGGCCGTTAGCCTGGATATTGTACTTCCCCCATTCGGTGGCCATGGCCCTGGTCAGCATTTTCAAGCCACCTTTTGCGGCGGAGTACGGCGCAATGTTGGGACGGGCCAGCTCACTTTGAATTGAGCAGATATTGATAATTTTACCGGCTTTTCGCTGAATCATCCCAGCCACAACGGTCCTGGAAACCAGGAAGGCCCCGGTAAGGTTGATATCGAGAATCTTGTGCCAGTCCGCCTCGCCAAATTCTTCCATTGGAGCCCGGATCTGTATGCCAGCGTTATTTACCAGAATATCGATATCACCGACATCCTGGCGGATGTTTTCAATCTGCTTTCTGATCGCGGCCGAATCCCGAACATCAAAGGCATAACCTGATGCATTCAATCCCTCTACTTTTAGTTCTGAAACCGCATTCATCAATCGATCTTCATCCCGTCCATTCAGGATGACGATTGCACCCGCGCGTCCCAAACCTCTCGCTAACGTATAGCCGATTCCACGACTGGAACCGGTAATGAGGGCGGTTCGGCCCTCCAGACTGAATAGATCCTGGATCATGCTGTCTTCAAGCTTGGTAGGTATTGATTATTCACGTTCACACGCATCCGACTATCAATACAAATGATGGTTCGTGACATTTAAAGCGGTATCCACCAACAATCCATCCCGCCATAATTACTATCTATGTATTGATATAGACGGCATTCTTAATCCCAAAAGGCCAACTCCCGCAGCGGAAAGGTTTTTTCTACCCCTAACCGCCGTAGAACCCGATAAAATCCTTATGTATCACTCATGGAAAGCTGGCTTGCTTTCTCAGCTGCCGCGGCAATACTCGCCCCCCTATCGAATTTCAGCCCTTGATCGAAAAGGCATTTCTCGAGAGCAGACAGGAACAGCATCACGTTACTTTCAGTGGAGGCCGAGCCCATGAGCCCGATGCGCCAGACTTTGCCCTTGAAAACACCCAGTCCGCCGCCAATCTCAATGTTGAACTCATTGAGCAGCTGCTGCCGTACGGTCGCGTCATCTATGCCAGCAGGGATATAGACGGCATTGAGCATAGGCAACTCATGACCCGGTTGAGCGGCATACTGCATCCCAATAGCGGACAGGCCTGCCCGCAGGATCTGATGATTAGCGCGATGGCGAGCCCAGCGATTTTCCAGCCCCTCTTCTTTAATAATCTTCAGCGCCTCCAGAAGGGCATAGTTCATATTGACCGGGGCCGTGTGATGATACAGTCGTTCCGAGCCCCAGTACTGGCGGATCAGGGTCAGATCCAGATACCAGCTCTGTACCTTTGACTTGCGTTTATCAATGGCCTCGATAGCGGCCTCATTGAAGGTGACCGGCGCCAGTCCCGGTGGGCAGGAAAGGCACTTCTGGGTACCGGAGTAACAGGCGTCAATACCCCAGCCGTCCACATCCACATTCATACCGCCCAGACTGGTGACGGCATCCACCAGCAACAGGGCTCCGTGGTCGTGTACTACTCTGGAAATATCTTCAAGGGGTTGACAGGCACCGGTCGAGGTTTCAGCATGCACAATCCCCACCACCTTGGCCGGCTTATCTTTCAATGCATTCTCAATCTGCTGGGGATCGAAAACTCGACCCCATTCAATCTCCAGGGTATTCACTTCAGCGCCGCAACGTTGGGCCACATCAGCCATCCGCTTTCCGAATACTCCGTTGACACAGACCAGCATGGGATCACCGGGTTCGATGAGATTCACCCCACAGGTTTCCATCCCCGCGCTGCCGGTACCGGACATGGCAATGGTCAGTTCATTTTTTGTCCGGAAGACATATTTCAACAATGACCGTATCTCATTTAGGATATCCAAAAATGCGGGGTCCAGGTGTCCAATGGTAGGCCGCGACAGGGCTTCCAGCACCCGGGGATCAACATCCGACGGCCCCGGCCCCATTAACACCCGTTTCATGGTACGTGGCGTTTGCATATGCTAAGTCCTTATTCCTCTGGTTCAACGGGAAGAAGGTCACTGGTTCCAATTTGCTCATACATGAGAATGAAGGATCAGGATTTGATCGGTGGTTTCCTGCATGTCATCAAATAAATGTGGGCTAACTGTACTTAAAACTAAGAGCGGCAGCTCGCGTTTCCAAGATTCTGTTTCCGTCGGGTTTGAATCCTAAAAGAACTTTTTCACTATCTGGCGATTAACGACTGAAAACACTCAGTCCATCAAAAAGGTGCTGCTGAAGTAGGTAGCCAACCACGCCCTCGAATAGCTAGGTCGGCCACCGGAGCAGCCTATCCAGTATCATAGCCCCAGGAAGGCGATCAGCAGGCCGCTGAGGGCGAGCGTGCCGCCGGCCAGGGCGTGGGCGTAGCGCTCCAGGTTGCCCAGAGGCAGACGCTGAACCCCGGCGTAGGCCAGGCCCACGATGCCCAGCATGGTGCTGATGGTAACCAGTCCAAAAATCCCGGCGATAAGGGCCACCCCGGCCATACTGCTCTTGGCTGCCGGGAACAGCAGCAGGGGGATGAGCGGCTCGCAGGGCCCCAGCACGAAAATGATGAACAGGACCCAGGGGGTAAGGCTTACTGACCTGGCCTCCTCCTCGTGGATATGCACGTGGTCTGCTGAGTGGGTGTGCTCGTGGGTGTGCACCTGGCCATCCAGGTGGGCGTGCCGGTGGGTGTGGGGGCGCTTCCGGTAGGCCCGTCGGAGGCCCCAGACCATATACAGCAGACCGAAGGCTATCAGGCCCCAGGCGGCGATTTCTCCGCGCAGGGATTCAATATCCACCAGGTGATGCAGGGCCAGGCCGGCCGCGATGCCGACCAACCCGAGCACCACCGACCCCAGTATGTGGCCGACGCCGCAGACCAGTGTGAGAGACAGGGTCTTGGCCAGGGACCAGCGTTTGGCCCGCCCGATGACGATGAAGGGCAGGTAGTGGTCGGGGCCGGTGAGGGTATGGAGGAAGCCGATTCCGGCGGCGGTCCCTGTCAGTACGATGATTTCACTGCTCACTTTGATGCCTCTCAGCAGATGCGCGGCAGCTGTTCCCCGGAGAGCAGGTCCAGGACGCGGCTGGCGCCCAGTACTCCCTCCAGAATCACGGGGGCGCTGCCGGCCTCGG
>JBGVTM010000221.1 GCA_041862535.1 Candidatus Neomarinimicrobiota bacterium
TTTCTCCCGCATTCGGGAGTTCCTCGGCCTGTAATTAGCGCCCTGATACGTAAATAACGCGAAAGAGCCCCGGAAACGGTCCTGGGGCTATTCCTCACGGCCGTATCTAAAAGCATATATCTCGCCGGAATAATGCGTCCTCCAGCGTGATCCTTTATGCACATGTTCTCTCTTAATACAACTCCAACGACATCCATAACAGGGAATTTCTTACCATTCACTTTCGTTAGAGTAGAGTTACCAATTTGGTGTTGCTGCTACCATGAAAAAAGTACTTGTCAATAAGCCATGCAGTAAGTAATATTACTTTGAATTACAAAGTACTTTGAATATGGAGGCACAAATGAACCCCGACAAGATTAATGCCGGCGACGAAATCCGGATTATCAACGCTATGCTGGCCTATACCAGGCGACGGACCGCCGAATCTGGTGATTTCTTCATCGCCTGGGGGGTAATCCTGCTGGCAGCGCTTGGGGTCATGTGGCTCTTAGTCCTGCTGGAGAAATACAGCTATATCTGGCTCGATTGGATCCTTGCTATGGTGGTCGGCGCGGGCTATTCCTACTGGAAAATTAAACGCCTCGCGCGTAGGACGAGGGTGAAAACCTACGCCGACATGGCTATTGGCGGGACCTGGAGTGCCCTCGGTATTGCCTTCATCCTGGTTAATTTTCTTGGTCGGCCCGCAGGACTTTATATGGATGGTTGGCTTTCACCCTATTTCATGAATCTCATTCTGGCGGGGTGCGGGGTCTTTATCTCCGGCTTTCTCCTGAAAACGAATCTCCTGGTCTGGGCCGGTGTTGTGTGGTGGATCGGCGCGGTGATCCTGGCCTTCTGGGGGAGTGTGATCAACCCAATTGGGCTATACATGCTGCTGCTGGTGATAGCCTACCTGGTACCGGGCTTTTACCTGAAGCACTCCTGGAAGTAACTCGAATGCTCTTATGTCAATAGCTGACCTTGACCCGATTATTCATTCCCGTATCCGGCTGGCCATTATGTCGGCCCTGGCGGCAGCCGAGGCCGCCGATTTCATTTATCTGAAAGACCTCATCGGCACCACCGACGGCAACCTGAGCACCCACCTGTCCAAACTGGAGGCTGCTGGATACATTAAAGTGACGAAAGGCTATGTGGGGAAGAGGCCCCGGACTACCTGCCGGCTGACCCGCACCGGTCGCGCCGCATTCGAAAAGTACCTGGAGTCCCTCAAAGCCAATCTTTCCTTATAAGTTGCCCTGTAAACAAGGCAGGGGTGCAAAGCGGAGGATTAGATGAAGGTTAATATTTTGAACAACCCCTGCTCGATGGCGGTAATTCTGCTTGCCTGGGCCCTGTTCGGCAGCTTCCCGTTGGCAGCTCAAAATGTTGGCGTAATAAGCGGCCGGGTAGAGGACGAATCCGGCAGTCCCTTGCAGTCTGTCAATGTATTTCTCCTGGATAGTATTGAAGGTGCCATGACCGATGAAAACGGCCGTTTTCGGATCGAGACAGCGCGGTCTGGAAACCTGACCCTGAGGGTTTCCTGCATCGGCTATGAACCCCAGGATATCGCCGTGGTGGTCTCGCCCACTCAGCCGGTAAACCTGACCATCCGGCTGCAGGTGACCTTCATTGAAGTTGACCCGATTACCGTGAGCGCCAGTTCCTTCACTATGGCCGACGAGGAAGGTCAGACCCTCACCAGTATGGACGTGGTGACCACCGCCGGTGCCGCGGCGGATATTTTCCGCGCCATTCAGACTTTGCCGGGGGTGACCCAGGTGGATGAGGGCGCCGGGATGTTCGTGCGGGGCGGTGATGTTTCCGAAACCATTACCCTGCTGGACCAGGCTACCCTGTCCCATCCCTACCGCTATGAATCGGACACCGGAGGCTATTTCGGTATGATCAGTCCGTTCCTCCTGTCCGGTACCTACTTTGCATCGGGGGCATTTTCGGCCAAATATGGGAATGCCCTGTCCGGTGTACTGGCCATGGAGTCCTTGGATCTGCCGGATATCCGCACCCTCCAGTTCAGTGCGGGGCTGGCGGCCATCTCACTGGGGGCCGATGTGCCGCTTATCCCCAACAAATTCGGCCTCCGGTTCTCCGGCAATTATTCCGATACCTGGCCCCTTTTTAAAGTCAACGGCGGCATTGACCGGTTCGAAGACCTGCCCGTATCGTGGGATGGAAATCTGAGCCTGATTTATCGCTATTCTCACCGCGGCCAGCTGAAGGTCTCGAATTACTACAACCAGGATGATATCGGTGTCTATTTCGAAGCGCCTCGGTTCGACGGCACTCTGATCAGCGGCTCTGACAATTGGCTGAGTAACCTGCAGTGGCAGCACCTCTTTGGCGGGGACCTGCTGCTCAAGTCGAGCGTTTCACGCAACCTCTTCCATCAAGCACTCGGACTTGGCAGCCTGGATCTGGATATCTCTGATCAGTTCGTAAAATGGCGCACGGATTTGATCTACCCGCTCTCGGATAAGTTGTGGCTCAACAGCGGATTCGAAGTGGATCGCCTGCTCACCAATATCAGCGGGTCCGTTCCGGAATTTGAGAATGACTACTCGGCCGCCGGACCGATACAGACTTTCGCCACCGATTATGATACCTATCATGCCGGATGGTATCTGGAAGGCGAAATAAGCATGAGTTCCCGGCTCTTTGCAATCGGGGGTCTGCGTACCGATTATCTCCAGGGCAGTGATGATTTCACGGTGGCTCCGCGCATTTCCATCGGCTATCGCCCGACTGGTACCCAGATCCTCAAACTGGCAGCAGGGCTGTATCACCAGTATCCGAAGGCTCAATACCGGGACCCGGCTTACGGCAATCCCGATTTGAAGCCGTTGCAGGCCCTGCACTACGTGGCCGGGTATGAATTCAAGTCCGAGTTGACCAATCTAAGGCTCGAGCTGTACTACAAGGATTATGATAATCTCCCGCTGGAAGTAGCGGATTCCCTTTTGAACTACACCAACGAGGGCTTCGGTCAGGCCTACGGGGCCGATGTATTCCTGAAAGGGACTTTGCCGCTCATATCCGGTTGGTTGTCCTACAGCTACCTGGTTTCCGAACGCGAGGAGCTCGACCATTCAAGACTGGTACCCACCGATTATGATATTCGCCACAATTTCACCGCCGCCCTCAAGAGCCAGGTCGGGATGCGAAATTCCGCCAGTCTGACCTATCGTTACACCTCAGGCAAACCCTATACGCCCGCTTTGGAGGACTGGAATTCTGAGCGCTTGCCGCCGATCCAGCGGCTCGATTTTGCCTGGAGCTACTTCCGCGCGTTCGGCGAGGGAAATTTTCTCGTGCTTTATGCTGCGGTCTCAAACCTCCTTGACCGGCAGAATATTTACGGCTACATCTACTCACCGGACTATGAAGAACGGACGGTATTAAAGAGTACCTATGGTCGGAATTATTACTTTGGCTTCACCGTGGTTATCCGGTGATACCGGCCGGTTTCAGATCCAGCTGTTGACGAATCCTTCAAAGCGGCAGGAAAGGAATCAAAATGATAAGAGCAATTATGCTGGGCCTTGCTTTGCTGGTGCCCTGTTTGTCGGGGCAGACTCCAGCTGATTATATTGTCCAGGGAAAAGATAAGATCGAAGCCGCCGTTTCCGGCTGGGACCAGGGGAGAATGTTGGAAGCCAGGGCCTACTTCGAACGTGTGCTGGCCATGGGCGAGCAGGAATGGTTGCTGAATTATTATATCGCCTACTGTGATTATCGCCTGTGTAACCACGCCTTCAGTATAAACGATAAAAAAGCTGCCGGGCGGTTCGTTAATGATGGCCTCAAGCGGCTCAAGAGCAGTACCATGGAGAATCCCGAATTTGGCGATGCCTTTGCCCTCATGTCTTCTCTATATGGGTTTAAGATTTCCCTGCGGCCGTGGACCGGATTTTTCTACGGGCCGAAAGCCGGGCAGCTGATCGCAACCGCCCTGGCCCTGGCCCCGGACAATCCACGAGTATACCTCATCCAAGGTACCTCGCAATACTATACGCCGGCCGTATTCGGTGGCGGGAAGGAATTGGCCAAAGCCTCCTTTGAGAAAGCCACCATGCTCTTTGCCCGGGAAGACGTTTATCCCATTATGCCCGCTTGGGGTCATTGTGAGTCCTACGGATGGCTGGGACTTACCGAGCTCGATCTAGGCGATTCCACTTCAGCAAAACGTCACTTCGATAAAGCCCTGGAGATCGATCCTGAAAACAGTTGGGTAAAGGATTATCTGCTGCCTAAGCTGACCCCCGCAGAATCTCCGTAACTTACCTTGCTTGGCCTCCGGGCCGTTTGGTAGCTTTTACTATATTGAACATGAAGCGACCCTTCAGGAGGGATAACTATTATATGAGCATTATCGGTACCGAAGCCAAAACCTGGTCCCAGGACAAATTCCGCCAGCGCCAGGCGGCCTTCGAAAAGGTCCGCGAAGAATACCAGCGTGAAATGGCCCGGATCCGCAAGGGAGGTGGGGATAAGGCTATCGAGCGGCAGCACGGCAAGGGCTGCCTCACTGCTCGGGAACGGATCGACCGTTTGAAAGACCCTGACACGCCCTTCATGGAGCTGGGGCTGTATGCCGCTTACGGGATGTATGCCGAGTACGGCTCCCCTCCAGCTGCGGGGATTATTGTGGGCATTATCACGGTAGAAGGCCATGACTGCGTGGTAGTGGCCAATGACGCCACCGTTAAGGCCGGGGCCTATTTCGAAGTTACCCTTAAGAAAAATTTGCAGGCTCAGCAGATCGCCCTGCAGAATCACCTGCCCATTATCTACCTGGTGGACTCGGCGGGCGTCTTCCTGCCGCTTCAGGATCAGGTCTTCCCCGACGAGGCCCACTTTGGCCGCATCTTTTATAACAATGCCCGCCTTTCGGCCCTGGGCATTACCCAGATTGCAGCGGTGATGGGGCCATGTGTGGCCGGCGGAGCCTACTTGCCGGTCATGTGCGATAAGTATATTATGGTGCAGGGCTCCTACATGTTCCTGGCGGGCCCGGCCCTGGTCAAAGCAGCCATCGGACAGGAAATCGATGCCGAGACCCTGGGAGGTGCCACCACCCACAACGCTATCTCCGGCACCGCCGACTATCACGAACCCGATGATGATGCGGCCATTCAGCGCATTCGCAGCATCCTGGCAACCATCAACCTGCCCCGGGAACGGGCCTTTGAGCGTAAGGAACCGGTAGAGCCCCGCCAGCCCCTCAGCGATATCCCCGGCTTGTTCTATCCCCCCGAGACCACCCAATTCGATATCCGGGAAATCCTGGCCCGCATCCTCGATGACAGCACCTTTGATGAGTATAAGGCCACCTACGGCAAAACGCTGGTCTGCGGCACCGGGCGCCTTGGTGGGTACGCGGTGGGTATCGTGGCTAACCAGAAGACGGTGCAGCGTACCCACGAGGGGGAAATGCAGATGGGGGGTGTGATTTACTCCGACTCGGCGGACAAGGCGGCCCGGTTCATTATGAACTGCAACCAGGACCGCATCCCGCTGATCTTTTTCCACGATGTGAACGGGTTCATGGTCGGCCGGGCTGCCGAGTGGGGCGGCATTGCCAAGGACGGGGCCAAAATGGTGAATGCCGTGTCTAACAGTGTGGTGCCCAAAATCGCGGTTGTCATTGGGGGCAGCTACGGCGCCGGCAATTATGCCCTCTGCGGACGGGCTTACGATCCCCGCTTCATGTTCGCCTGGCCCACAGCCAGGATTGTAGTCATGGGAGGGGCTCAGGCCGCCAATACCCTGGCCGACATCCAGCTGGCCCGCATGGAAAATCCCACCGCGGAGGATCGCCAGCGCATCGTGAATGAAGTCGAAGCGCGCTATGACCGCCAGTCCGATCCCCGCTACGCCGCCGCCCGCATGTGGGTGGATGAAATCATCATGCCCGAAGAGACCCGCCAGGTGCTCATCCGCTGCCTGCAGCTCTGCGACCACCAGACAAAAATGCCCGCCCCCCGCTTCGGCGTCCTGCAGGTGTAGGGTGCCATCAAAAAGGCGTGGGTAGGAGTGTATTGCAATACGCCCCTACGGCTTGCGCGTTCATTTAC
>JBGVTM010000222.1 GCA_041862535.1 Candidatus Neomarinimicrobiota bacterium
GGGTAATTACGTATACGGCTATCCGGACATCACAGCGGATAACTGGGACGGCGGAGTACAGATTCTCGATGTAGACAGGATCAGGGTGTACGAGCCCCATCCATTTGCGCCGGTCCTCACCCATACCGCCGAAAACGCCTTTGAGGTCGTGCTCGCTGATGTCGGTGCCTCGCTTAAACGGGACCCCATCGACACCCGGATTACCTATGAAGCGCGTACCGGTACCGCTACGTTTGGTGGGGCTTATACCGGTGATGGCACAGGTATCATTGACAGTCAGGATGACGTTGGTGGCTGGCCGGAATTACTGACCTATGATGTTCCTGCTGATAAAGACCACGATGGCATGGCCGACGATTGGGAGGTGGCCCATGGATTAGACACCACCGATGCTTCAGACCGCAATGGTGATTTCAACGGTGACGGCTACACCAATCTGGAGAAATATCTGAATAGTCTGTGCGAACGAACCAACTTCCTGATGGCACCGGCTGAATTGACGGCTTCAACCATGTCCCATGAAGCGATTGAATTGCGGTGGAGGGAGAATACCCTTAACGAAATTGGTTTTTCCATCGAGCGCTCGGAAGGTGACACCAGTAATTTTGTAGAAATTGCCACCACAGGCCCGGATGACACGGTCTATACCGATACAGGTCTAGAGGCGCTAACCACCTATTTTTATCGTGTCCGGGCCTATAATGCGCAGGTTCAGTCAATACCGACCAATCTCGCAGAGACTACGACTCTGGATACAAGCGGTGTCCCGTTCCAGGTTGAGGAGCCAGTACCTGCTGACGGTGCAGTCAATGTAGGGATTGATACCATCTTAGAGTGGGATGATGCCATCGGAGCCACATCCTACGATATCTATCTGGGGACCAGCAGTCCGCCACCCTTTCGTGTCAGGCAGTCAACCACCGAGTATGAATTTCGTAATCTGCAGGACGCAACGACTTATTACTGGCGCGTAGATGCGGTTAATGATTCAGGAACAACCACCGGTGAAGTATGGCAGTTTGCAACGGAATCATTCAGCGAAGCGCTGATTGCCTACTGGCCGTTTGAGCGTGGGTATGGCTCCCTGGAGTTGGATGCTACCGGCAACAATCACTTCGTCTATTTGAATAACATGTCGGCTACTACTGCCGCGGTGGATGGTCCCGTTGGTTTGGGACTCCAATTTAATGGCCTAGACAATTACCTGCTGGTCAGAAACAGTGAACTGATCAATATCTCGGTTCGTGGCTTTACCGTTACGTTCTGGCTGGAGTTGGATGATACCGCCCAGGCGGCGCCAATCCTATCGAAAGGCATTTTTGTTGAGGGGAGCCTGAATCGCGGTTATGAAATCTGCCATACTGGAGGCGGGATCTTACAATTTGGTGTGGGTGATGGAGAGCGGGTATGTGCGGTAGAAACCATGCACAGTAGCATCATACCTGATAATTGGGTGATGATAAGCGCGATTCGTGACCGCTCCGACAAGAGCCTTAAGCTCTACGCCGATACGACTTTACTGGCTTCGGCACCCGACAGCACCTGGAACATATCACAGTCGCGCGATCTATATATGGCTGGGAATCTCCCGAAAAACCAGTATCTGAAGGGTGCCCTGGATGAGGTTCGTATTCACAATTATGCGTTGGATACCACGGAGATCCGCACCCTTTATCTTGAGGGAACTGTTTCTATAAAGCCACAGGAGGTGGCAACACTGCCTCAAAGTCTGGAGCTGGAGGCGTATCCCAATCCTTTCAACAGTTATATCACCATCATCTATACCGTCCCCCGTACAGGCAACGTACAACTGACTGTATACAACCTGCTAGGTCAGGAAGTTGGCTCCCTGGTTGATGAGTATGAGTTGCCAGGCGAGTATACTTTCAGATTCAACGGAGATCTATTTGCCAGCGGTATTTATTATTTACGCCTGAGCAGTCAGGATCAGGTCAGAATACAAAAGTTGATGCTGATAAAGTGAACTTTCTTCATTCCGATCGCACAGATGTACCCTGCCTGAAATCTACAGGCACAAACACATAAGGAGCGCTAGTCGATGGAAGGTCGTATTCGGACCCTAAGAAAATGGATCGTCACCCTCTGGGGAGCCATGCTATTACTGCCCATGGCTTATGGACAGACGAGCAAAATCGTCGGGACTGTAATTGACGCTTATAATGGTGTCCCTTTGCATGGTGTAAACGTGATTGTCAAGGGAACCTACCTCGGAGCGGCTACCGATGTTGACGGATATTTCCACATTCTGAACGTCCCGGCGGGCAGCTACGAAATTGAGGCCTCCATGATCGGGTATAAAAAGACCACGTTACTGGATGTGCTGGTTTCTGTGGATCAGGTTACCGGGCTTGATTTTGAAATGGAGGAAACTACTCTGGAAGGTGAAGCCGTTACCGTCGTGGCGGAACGAGATATTCTGCACAAGGAAATCTCGAACAGTCAACAGGTGGCATCAGCAAGCCAGATCGAAGAAGCGCCGGCGATTCGGACGATAAACCAATTCATGGGTTCGCTGGCCGGGGTAACGGGTGAGCGGAGAATTACCGTTCGAGGGGGTTCAGCAGATCAGACGGGGACGATCGTAAACGGATTGAGCTTCGTCAATCAGCGCATTGGAAAGGCGGAAGCAACTATCCCTCTCAGCGCCGTGGATCAGATCTCGTTACAAACGGGTGGTTTCAGTGCCGAATATGGCAATTTTCGATCGGGTATCTTAAACATCACAACCAAAAGTGGTGACCGGGATACCTACCACGGGACCTTCAGCTATTCCCGCAATGTGGCCCATATGAAAAGATTCGGGAAATCGCTCTGGGATCCCACCAACAGTGGCATGCGGCCTTACTTGGATCCGCTCGTGGCCTTCATGGGTACCAGTACGGGATGGCTGGTAACCACCGGATATGATACTGCTCAGGCGGAGTACCTGAAACAGGGGCATGAGACGTTCGAGGGCTGGGAAAAGGAGGCCTTGAAATACAATCGCGGTAAACCGGCCGAACAGCAGGTTACCGCTATGGATCTGTATTTATGGTCTGCCTGGGCCTATCAGGTTGTCCCTGATTTTGCAGCATTGGATACACTTTATCCACAATATGAGATCACCGAAGCGCAGAAGCAGGCTCTGCGTGATCATGCCCACGAGCCGGAAGGTCTATACACGGACTACGATCTCGATTTCGGCTTTGGCGGCCCCGTTCCTTTTCTCAGCAAGGCACTTGGCGACGCTACCTTCTATTTCGCGAACAAGACAACCAACTTCAACTACGTCCAACCGGTGATGCGAAATGGAGAGCTTACATCCATTTCGATGTTGACCGTCAAATCACATCTCTCCAGGAGAACCACTTTGAAATTGAACGGTCTTCACCGCATCATCAAGGGCACTCAAACCACATTTCCAACCGATGGCACCATCCCCGACCTGGAGGGCGGGGGCGACACCATGCCCATTGACAACCTGGAGATCTTCGTGGACGAAGTTCCCGATCGGGACGAGACGATATACAAATATTATTGGCACCCTACGTTCTGGCAGCCCAAGGTGCAAACCACTATCCTGGGTGGATTTACAATCGACCACATGATCAGTCCGGAAACCTTCTGGAATCTGAATATCTCCTACGCCTGGCATCAGGACTTTTTCGAACCCAAGGAAACCAGGGATAGAACGGCTATCATCAATTTTGGGCCAATCTGGGTGAACGAAATGCCCTACGGAGTCGTATTCCGCCCCGATACCGTCTTTTACGATCCTGACGATCCGAGCAAATATTTTCTCCATGGTCGTTACGAGACTCCTCCGGGGATGAATCGGAGGTTCTCCTCCAAGGTGGGTGAATATCACGAAAATTCGGTGACCCAGCAATTCCGGGCTAAATATGATTTCAGCAGTCAGGTGAACCGGTCCAATCTCATCAAGGCCGGGGCGGAATTGAATTATTTCGACCTCAATAACGACAACTGGCGCTGGTGGGAAGGCGAAGATACCATCTATGAACTCCGCGACCGTCGGAAACCATGGCAACTGGGAGGCTATATCCAGGATCAGATCTCCCTGGAGGGAATGGAAGGGCGTCTGGGAGTGCGCTTTGATTATTATAATTCGGGTGGCGGTGTTTGGCCTTCCGATGACCCGTGGAACGAAGCCGCCTTCACCAAGGGCACCGAAGGCGATGACAAGCAGCAGCTGCGACATGATCTGGAATCGGGAAAACAGGTAGTCTGGGACCGCTGGCGTGCCATCGATGACAGTCTGGGAGGCACCTTCCTGAAAAAAACTAAGAACTATTTCACCATTAGTCCTCGCATTGGGATTGCATTTCCCATCACAGAGAGATCGAAATTCTTTTTCAATTATGGACATTTCCGTTCTCTCGCTCCCTATTCCCAGCAGTTCATGTACAAGATGCGTTTCTATAAACGCGGTTTGTTCGATATAGGGAATCCCAACCTGGAACCCCCGCGGACCATATCCTACGAACTGGGTGCCGCTTATAATCTCATGGATAGGTACCTGATCCAACTGAGTACCTATTACAAGGATGTTACCGGCGAAGCTGCTGATATTGAATTCAATAACATATCCGGCACCCTCGATTACCATGGTTGGCTGAGTAATCGGTGGGAAAACGACCAGGGATTTGAATTGAGGATCACGAAGAGCCAGGGTGCCTTTTTAACCGGGTGGGTCAATTTTTGGTACGTCATCGATAAGAACGGCTATACTGGCAGGGAAACCGCCTACGAGGATTCAGTGCGTAACGCTCAAGCGGGTGCTTTATATGCCGGTGAGGAAAACAGTCCCACCCTGATTCCCCGCTTTTCCGCCAATTTATCCTTCCATACTCCTAAGAATTGGGGCCCCCAACTCTTTGGAATCGATTGGCTGGGTGGTTGGATGGTTAGTATTCTACCGGAATGGCGCCGGGGAGACCTCTTCACTCATAATCCCGCTGACATTCGAAACCTGACCGATAATCTCCGCTGGCCCGACTACTATATGGTGGACCTTAAAATGTCCAAAACAGTAGCGGTTGTCGGTGCCCACCTGAATCTCTATGTGGATATCAGTAATGTATTCAATTTCAAAGTCAACGATATGGATGAGGAGTGGGCATTCAGAACCGATCTGGATAGGGATAATTATCTCAACTCGCTGCACCTCGCCATCTACGACTCTCCTGAATATGATAATTTGCGGGAGAAGAATCCCGGGATGTTCATACCGGGAAATGACAAGGTCGGTGAATTTCGGTCCAAGAAGAAACCGTATATCAACGATCCCGATAACATGATGTTTCTGTATGGGGCACCCAGAGATATCTGGTTCGGGATTAAAATCAGTTTTTAACAATGCATGAGAATTCCATTCACTGAGTAACTACATGGAAAATGATTACTATGCTGCCTAAAAAACATCCTCTCCTGTTCAATTTCTTCACCTGGTTTGCCGGGATCGTTCTCACGGCCACGCTGTCGCCCGAATCCGGATTGATGGCACAAACGGCAGTGATCCGGGCTAACAGGGTCTGGTGTGGCATGCTGGAAGATGGAGGGACCGGATTCTTCCAATATAGCTCCAGCTGGTTTCCAGCGGACTATAATTGTATGGGTCCTTCCATGGAGCAGGGTTCCGGCATGACGGGATCAAACATTACCATGGCCTGTACGAACTGGATCGATCCCAATGGGACACTGATAGCCAAAGCGGTTATCAGGCCGGTGGATGTCTATTCGAACTGGTACGTGGATTCGCCTATGACGGATTACATTCGCTGGGCATACCCGACCAGCATCGTCAATTTTCAGGATGTAACCCTCACCGAATGGGGGGAAGTTGACCCGACTAAGATGGTGGGGACCAGCGACCAAACAGCGGAAGTCACTACCGTCAATTCCCTGGGGGTGGAAATCAAACGCAAGGTATTCGCCTGGAGCCAGCAATTCCACGATAACTACATCGTTGTGGATCTGGTACTGACCAACCGAAGTGGTGAGACCCTGAACAATTTTTATGTCTCCATGCACCAGGCACCCTTCTATTGGCGTAAAGCCAAGGGCTCTACGGACAATCCCGATATTCCGGACCAGGACGTAGTCGAAAGAGCTGCCTGCTGGCATCACTATTACGGTGCGAGGCCCGGGGACAGCCTGCGTGTGTTTTACATGTATCATGCTGATGAGCCGGATCGCAATGGCGATCAGATGGGTGGGCCGGTGACCTCACAGGATGGCCGGTTGGTAGAAAGTGATATTGCATTTTATACGATCCTGCACGCTTCACAGGCTCCGTATACGGACCCGGCCAATGATATTGATGATCCTCTTCAGCCAAAAGTAACCGATGTATATGCCGAGCCTGCCATAGGTGTTGCCGGATTGTGGGGCGGCACCGATGCTACCGGTAGGGATTTAATTTACGATCTGATCGCAGGACGGAATGGGAGCGAGGGATTTCAGCCTATGGAAGGGCAGTACGCCGGTACGTTTCACCGGGCCAACAATGATGAACAAGGCGACCCCGACTGGTCCAACCTGGGAGACGGATTTGATAAAAGTGCCGTCTGGAATCGCAGCATTTCGGCGTTCGGGCCCTATGCGACCTTCGAAGATGGCCAGTCCCTGCACTTCGTTTATGCCAGCGGTTATGCCGGGATTGGGATTGAGAAAGAGAAGGAAATCGGAGAGAAATGGTTGTACAATACACTCACTGATCCGCCTAATCTCCCCAATGCCGAGAAAGGGTATTTCCCCGCCAATTTTGCCTATCCACCCGACGCTACGGGAATCGATAAAATCAAGGACCGGTGGGTCAGTACCGGTATTGATTCCGTGCAGAAGGCGGCCGCCCGAGCCAAATGGAATTTTGAACATGATTGGCAGGTTCCGGCTAGTCCACCACCTCCAACACAGGAGATTACAGGTTACGGGGATGGCGTGGAAATCAAGTGGTCTGATCCGGAGGCGGAGGAATCGGAGGGATTTGGCGGGTATCGCATCCTGCGACGAGTCGGCCGGGCGGATACCGTTTTCTTCGATATCGTACATCAAACGGCTGCCTCTGATATCGCCACCGAACATACCTGGATAGATACCGTTATCTTATTCGGGGCCTCTTATTTCTATTATATCCAGGCCGGTTATCGCATAGCGGAGGATGATCTGAATGCGCATCCTAGCAGCCGGGGCAGGACCATCTGGAGTGGGCGCCTTTGGAATCCTACCACTCTGGAGGTCCAGCCACCACGGTTCACGGGTGACAAACTGAGTGATATCCGGATCGTGCCGAATCCATATAATATCAGGGACCCGCTGATCGCCGATTATGGCTGGGACGATGACCGAGGTCTCATGTTCTTTAATCTGCCCGCCGAAGTGACGATAAAAATATTTACCGAGAGTGGGGATCTGGTGAGAACCATTGTCCATAATCCACCCACCAGAGCCGGTTCGCTGACCTGGAACATGCTGACGGATACTCAGCAAGCGGTTGCAACCGGTATGTATATCGCCGTCTTTGAGACACCTGATGGATCGCTAGCCTATCAGAAGTTCATAGTTGTTCGCTAAAGCTTAGTGAGAGGATCATGTCCATGAATCGCTGGATCCTGCGTTTGATTATCCTGACTACTCTCATGGTGGGCCAGAAAGCACTGGCACAGACCGTTGATAGCCAGGGTGTTAAGATGAA
>JBGVTM010000223.1 GCA_041862535.1 Candidatus Neomarinimicrobiota bacterium
ATCCTTCTGCCGCACGGTATAGCCCTTGTCCAGGCCGACGGTCGCGATGCCGGAACCCATGAGGCCGCCACCCAGGATCCCCACCTGCCGCACCGGCTGGGGTTCAGCCTTGAGCTCGGCCCTGCCAGCCCTCTCGGCGAAAAATACGTGTACCAGGGCTCGGTGTTCAGGGGTCATAGCCAGCCGGCCGAAGCCCTCCGCTTCCCGCTCCAGACCCCGGGCGAGACTCCGCCCCAGACCCTTCCGCAGCACCCGCAGAATCTCCAGCGGGGCGGGGTAATTCCCCCGCGTCTGGGCCAGGACCTGCTTGCGGGCCTGCCGGTAGACCAGCGGCTTGAGCGGGCCGTCCAGCACCCGCACCGGCAGGGGACGTTTCTTCCTCACTGGCCGTCCATCCCCCCGCGCCAGCTGCAGCACCCGCTTCCTGGCCGCCGGAAGCAGCACACCGGGACTCACGATCTCGTCGGCCAAGCCGATCTTGCGGGCCTTGTAAGGATAGACGTTTTTGCCGGTGAGCAGCATGTCCAGGGCGGCCTGCAGGCCCACCAGCCGCGGCAGACGCTGGGAACCGCTGACACCCGGCAGCAGGCCCAGCTTCACCTCCGGGGCACCCAGAACCGTCTTGGGATGATCGGTGATGATGCGGCTGGTGCAGTTCAGCGCTAGCTCCAGCCCACCACCCAGGCAGGTACCGTTAATGGCCGCCACCGATGGAAACGGCAGCGCCGCAATCTTACCCAGCACCGCCTGCCCCGCGCGACTGGCTTCCGCCGCATCCGCCTGCGTTTTGAACCCCAGAAAGTCCTTGATATCCACCCCCACAATGAAATTATCGGGCTTGCCGCTGATGAACACCACTCCCGCCGGACGGGGTTCTTCCAAACCGGCCAGCCGGTCAAGAACCTCATTCAACTGCCGGAAGGCATCGAAGGAGAGGATATTAAGTGGCTCACCGGGGTGGTCGATGGTCACCACAGCAATAGCCTGCTCGTCCAATTCGTATCGAATCATGGGTCTATCCACTATATTATTTTCCTGCTACAATTGCGGCTGCTCTACTCCCGCTCCAGCACCATGGCCGCGCCCATGGCGTTGGCGGTGCAAATGGTCAGCAGGCCCAGGTTCTTATCCCGCCGCCTCAGCTCCTGCAGCAGGTTGATCACGATCCGCCCGCCGGTGGCGCCGAAGGGGTGGCCGTAGGCCAGCGAGCCCCCGTTGACGTTCATGGTCTCCCGGTCCACTGTGCCCACCGCCCGGCTGCGGCCCAGCTCCTCCCGGGCAAAAGCATCCGACTCCAGCTTCTGCACCACCGAGAGCACCTGGGCGGCAAAGGCCTCGTGGATCTCGAACAGCTCGATGTCCGCGAGGGTCAGTCCCGCCCGGTCCAGGGCAATGGGCGTAGCGTACGCGGGACCCAGCAGCAGCTGCGGCCTGGGGGGTATGGCGACGTAGGCGTAAGACTTGATGAAGCCCCACGGCTCCAGTCCCAGCTCCCTGGCCCGGCCCTCACTCATGACCATCACCGCGCTGGAGCCATCGGTGAGCGCGGAGGAGTTGCCGGCCGTCAGGGAGCCGTGGCGGCGGTCAAACACCGGCCGCAGCTCTGCCAGCTGCTCCAGGGATATATCCTCCCGGATGAGATTATCCTGACTGAAGTAGGTCTTATGGTCAGGCGGCAGGGAGACGGGCACGATATCGCCGTTAATCTTGCCCTCCTTCCGGGCCCGGGCCGCCCGGGTGTGCGACCGGTAGGCATACTGGTCCTGCTCCTCCCGGCTGATGCCGTTGATCTGGGCCATGAGCTCCGCATGCTGACCCATGGTGAGCCCCGTGCTGGGCTCCTCAATGGCCGGCGGCACCGGAATGAAATCCAGCAGCTTGATCCGGCGCAAGCCTTTAAGCCGCTCACCGAAACTCCGCGCTTTCTGCACCCGCTGCAGGGCCATGATCAGGCGCTTCTTGTACACCACCGGCGTGTTGGACATGGATTCCGAGCCACCGGCGACGATCACGTGCCCCTGCCCTGAGCCATGTCGAAGGGCCTGATCGGCCATGATGTGCTCGGCAGCACTGGTGATGGACTGAATCCCGGTGGCACACTGCCGCGCCAGGGTAAAACCGGGCGCGTGATTCAATCCCAGGGCGATGGCCACCTCCCGCCCCACGTTCAGGTTGGACATGGTCGGCAGCACGGCCCCCCAGATAATCTCATCGACAGCCTCCGGTGGCAAATCCAGGCGCTGAAGCAGCTCCTGGGTGGTCAGCTTGGCCAGGTCGGATGCATTCAGCTCGTTCAGAGCGGTGAAGGCTTTAGCGAACGGCGTGCGCACACCACCAACAATTGCGATGCGATCCCTTCGATTTAGCTCAGGACTGGCGTTCATATTCTGGATTCCTATCTCAAGGCAGGGTAGTTGCGGATTAAACCGGTCAATGAATTCTGGAGACCCGGATCATCCCTCCAGCGCGGCTAAAATTTACGGCCCGCAAGGTGGGATAAGCCATAAACCCTCCCGGCCGGCTGACCTATTGCTCTTTCCCCTTCGCTGATCCGCGCGTATTCCCCGGCCCCGCCCGTTTATTCACGCCCGCGGCACCCTTATGTAAACGGCAGCGGCCGGAAGGATGTCCTTAACTCAAATCTGGAATTAGCCCTAAACCCTATTGAACAAATCTGTTAAGGCCATTAGAAAATAGCTAAAGTATCGGCGCAACCAGCCGATAATGGATGTAGCTAAAGTCCCCGCGGGGAACTATACCCTTGATTTTGAGACAGGCTGCTCCCCGCGGTGATGCCAAGCACCGAATGATCACATAATGATCGAAACACAAGTTCAATCCTTAAATATAAAGAAACAAGAAGAGGGGTTTACCATGAAGTATTTGGTAAAAGCCTCAGCTATAGCCCTACTGGCTTTCTTTGTCAGTACGGCCTATGGTTTGAATAGCAAAACGCTTATTCCCACGCAGGTGCCGAAGGGCGCATACGCCAACGGCTCCGATGGGAATCAAGTGTTCGTCCAGACGATCGAGATCCAGTTCGCCGGTCACACTCCTGCTGCAGCCGATTTCTTGCAGGTGGATATACCGGCCGATCTTTCGATTGCGGACATCAATAATGACGGCAATTACGACGATGAAGTGTCTCTGAACTGGAACACGTTCAATGCTCCTGCCTTCGCTGTCGATGCGGCCCAAACGGACGCCAACATAATCGTTATCGACGTTGGCGCTGCTGCTCAGCTTATCCAGGCGAATGAAAAGCTCATTA
>JBGVTM010000224.1 GCA_041862535.1 Candidatus Neomarinimicrobiota bacterium
GTTCTGTGATGGCCCGGCTGTACCGCAGCGGCATTGAAGGTTACCGTGACATCAGATTGGTTACCGGCTGGGACCACCCCCTCCATCGCACTTAGCCGAAGCCAGGGTGGTAGGAGGTAAAAGGTGATGTGTCCCTGGCCGGGATCAGGAGCAAGATCAGATTCATCATAATACCCTGCTTCTACGGCTAGGTTTATCACTGAGAATCTCTCGAAATGAAATCTATTAACCCCCAAGATTATCTCGGTTGAGTCTATTTCTCCTTTATAGGTTGTAAGATTGTCGACATATAGCCAATCATATTCAAAATCAGGATCATACCGCAGCAAGCAATACTCATTATATTCCGGACTGGCAAAGATGATGTAATCAACACCGAGTTCCCAACCGAAATCCGCATCAGCATCGATATTCCAACCAGTATTGGTTTCTCGATCAGCATCAATGACAATAACTGCGAAGAATCCGCTATCTGCTAGGGGGGTGTAACTCTCCAGCTTAAAAAGGATCTCACTCTGGGTGACCCCACCGTAAACGTGTTGAATATCGTAGCCAATATCTGGCTCGTCGGGGTCGGTATACAACAGACGCCACGATGGTTCTCCGGGGGAGATCATAGAGCCGGCAGCGGTCAATCTTTGAGGAGGGAGCTCCCCAACTTCACTTTGTTGGTCTCTTAGGCTGCTGTGCAGGAGCTCATGCAAGGAGCTCACAGACGAATAGGAGCTGGAACTACCTATAGCTTCGGCTGGTCCTTCACAGGCTTGCTCCCCTTCACCAATGGGTCCCTTAGTACTCACAATAATCTCATATATCAGTTCGCTCTCGCCAGCGCTGTTGTCTATGGTCAATATCTGGGTCGATGAATCACCCGGAGATAGAACCTCACTCAACGAATCTGGGGAGACCGCAATCACCGGCGGATACAAACCCTTGCCCAATAACCTCACCACAAAACTGGACTCATCGGGGTCATTGTTGGTGATAGTAAGGGCACCTGAGTAGACACCGACGGCCGTTGGTGCGAACGTTACCACTACCGCCTGGCTCTCACCGGGGTACAGGATGAAGGACGTCGTGTCCACCGTAAAAGCGGCCTCACTGGAGACGATGTTACTGACTGTCAGCGAGTCCGTGCCGTTATTGGAAACGACGAGCTCAGCAGTGGCGGGCCACCCGATGAACACGATACCGTAATCCAATGTATCCGCCGAAACGGCAATGTTCGAGGCACCGGTAACCTGAAGGTGAGTGGGAACCCACACCTCGGGATTGGCCGGATCGTTGCTGGAGATCACCATATCTGCGCGGTAGCTGCCCGGGTTAATATGAGTGGCATCAAAGGTGACCTCGACGTCTATTGACGAACCGGCGGCAACCGTGCCCGATTGAGGTGAGACGCTCAGCCAGCTCTGCATCATCCAATTGATGGCATTGGCGATCAAATCACGGTTGCCCTCCCACCACCATCCTGCCAGATACTCCCCCAGAAGGACTGTCCGGGACTGACCTTCATACGAGACACCATAATAATTATCATCGCTGCCCGCAAATATCCAGTCGGCGCCATCCAACAGGTACCAATCATTGTCACTATAGTACAGGTGTATTTCATCAATGCCCTCCGTAATGGGATTATCCGGGTTCAAATACCCCCAGTAGTAGTCTCCATCATAGGCATCTGTAATGCCAAACACGGGCTTGAGCAGAGCGTCGGTCCCCGGGTAATAATCAAAGTTATCATCCAGGTCGTCCATACCCAGGATGACAGGCTTCCCCGCATGATAGAACATATTGATTGAGGTTGCCTCACTCAGTGTGATATCAGCATCATCCTCACAAATGACCAACGCATCATAAGGCTCGATAAAAGAGTAGTCATAATAGCTATAGACATCAATGAATACGTACTGCTCAACCAGGGCCGAATCAGTGATAAGTTCATACAATATATCGTATGCCCAGTCGCCTACGACGGCGATCCGTGGAAGGACAGCGCTTTGAGCAGCTTGATAATAGCTGCCCAGACCAGCCTTGAACCGGGCAAGTTCTGCCTCAGTAAAGGTCCTGTACGTCTTCCCGTCAACGGTTAACTCGGCAGTCCGGGTGACCCCCTGTAGAGCCTCTAATGCTGCGCTCACCAAGCTGTTGGAATTCACCGCGTAGGTTGCCCCCACTGAGACCGGCTTACCTGCTGGGGCCAGACCTGGGCTGAATCCACTCCCATTCAGAACCGACGCGCCTGCAGCGCCAGAGGCTGGGGTGCCGTAGGAGATGTTCCTGGTCGAAATGTCAAAAGCCAACTCACCAAGACCCGAGTTGGTGATCGTCACGGTCTGAAGGATCACATCACCGGTATACAGCTCCGCGCTGAGCGAGTCCGGACTGACCGCAATCACCGGCGGCTCCACTCCTTCGCCGCGCAAGGCTACCGTCACACTGGGCCTATTGGGATCGGTGCTGGCGATAGTCAACGTCCCGGGAAATATACCGGTCGAGGACGGTGCAAACGTCACCGCCACCGGCTGGCTCTCACCGGGGAACAGACCGAAGGCGGTGATGTCCACCGTGTAGACGGGGTTGTTGGAGGAAATCCCGCTAACGATCAGCGAGCGTGAACCAACATTAGAAACAACCAACGTATCAGTGACAGACCAGCCCACAAAGGCAGGGCCAACGTCCAGCGAGTCGGCTGATATAGCGATGTCCGGAGCACCCGTCACGTGGAGATTAGCGGGAATCCTGATCTCAGGATTGGCGGGGGCGTTGCTTATCACACATATCTGAGCCTCGTAGTCGCCGCCAGATAATCCGGTGGCATTGAAGATAACCTCGACATTCTCGGATCCACCCGGTGCAATTGTGCCGGAATCCGGTCGGATAGCAATCCAATCAGGCATGAGGTGTATAGCATCCAGGAAGGCATCCATAATGCTCAGAGTCGCAGTATTGTTGATGTAGTAGCCGTTACTTCCGGCGTAGAGCAGATAGTATATCCGGTTGCTCCCGCTCAAGTTACAGACGCGATGATAATCATCGTTGGTATTCGTGGAGAACTCATGATAGGCGGTAGGATTGTCCGCGACAACGACCAGGTGATTGACCGACGGGTCACCGGCACCATACACTCGTTTGACAAATCCGTAGTAGGTGACACCGTGCTTCATCATCTCCAACACAGCACCATCCGCGTACCCCGAGCCATCTGCGCCCAGATAGCCGGAAATCTCAAAATTGTCAACATTGTCCAGATCGGCTACAAAGACAAATAAACCGGGATATTTACGGGTGAAATAGCGCCCACTGGTGCCCAGGGCCCCATGTGTAGTTATTACACCATTGGAGTATGGTATAGGACCGCCCAGGTCAGTGAAGAGGTAGTTACCCCCGTCATACATATCATTCCCGCCATCCGATATATAGTTACCGGTCACACCTTCAGAAAAATCAAACCGGTTCGGGACAATATCGGTTACAGCGGAGTAATTGGTGTTCAGGTTATCAAGAATAGTTTCCAGAGTATTCACGCTTAGGCCCTGGACGGCATCCGCTTGCGTAACAGGATCATCAGGATCCACTTCAGGAACCACAGCGCCTAATTCCACACCCTCCTGGTCAATCCCTGGAGAGACATAAATCTTGTCAGCGCTGGGCCTCGCAGGAGGTGCTCCCACCACTTCTTTCGAGCAAGGCAACATAGCTTGACCAGCAAATTGGGGGCTGGACGACAGAACCGTAGGGGTACCAGTCTGTATCAGGACACCCTCCCAATACAGCTCGCTGGTCCCGAGGTTGCTTATGGTTAGCATCTGGACGATTGAATCGCCGGTAAACAGATCCGTACCCAGCGAGTCCGGGCTAACCGCAATGACCGGAGGCTCCACACTTTCGCCGATTAATGCTACCGTCACGCTAGGCTCATCTGGATCGTCACTGGTGATGGTCAACGTTCCGGAAAAAATACCGGCCGAGGCAGGAGAGAACGTCACTGCCACTGGCTGACTTTCCCTTGGAGACAGGACGAAAGTCGTCGTATCCACCGTAAATGCGGGGTTATCAACAACAATGCTACTGACAACAAGCGACTCCGCCCCCTTGTTAGCTACTAGGAAAGAGCACGTATCAGGATATCCAACGAATATGCTTTCGTAATCCAGGGTGTCTTCGGAAACGGCTATATCCGGAGCACCCGTCACATGGAGATGGGCGGGAATCCTGACCTCGGGATTGGCCGGATCGTTGCTCGCCACCATGATCCCGGCATCGTAGTCTCCACCTTCCATCCCGGTGGCATCAAAAGTGATCCCAATATCCAGAGCGGACCCGGCCGGGATCGTGCCGAAGCGCGGATCGATAGCAAGCCATGGGGGAGCCCCGGAGAGCATTAATACATTATAAATAAACTGCTTATCGGCTTCGGTCGCAGGTTCATCTCCCTCAGGTAAGGCAGAATGGTAAATCCTATTCCCGTAGACCACCAGGGCCGTCTGACCGTTTCCCGAGATCGCAATCAAATCCCCCGTCGGAATTGCAGCCTCGGTCCACGTGCCGCCCGAGGGGATCACCGTCGTGTAATTGAAACCACTCTCAAATGGTTCCGTAATGTTGACCAATAACGGATGCGTTGGCTTGACAAAGTACAGGGGGCCGTACTCGTTATAGTTCCAGTAATAGGTTTCGGTCTCACTCAGGCCCACCAGGGGCGCCAGATAATCAACCTGGGCCTGCAGTTCCGGATATTCACCGTTATTGAAGGTGCCCCCAGATATGTACAGCCCCGCGCCGTCTTCCACATACTGGGCAATCGCCATGACTTCTGCATCTGAAAAAGGACCGTAACTCTGATCAGGATTCCAGTTATCTGATATTATGAGAAGATCAGCGCCACTGGTAACGAGGCCCTCATAGGTAATCACAACATCGTGAAAGGTAGCATAATCTATCAGAATCTCAGTTTCACCATAAATCGGCCAGTTGGCGTTAAGCTCGTCCCAAATAAGCTGATTATTCCAGGTACCGATGCCATCCAGCACTACCGCATATATGAAGTTCGAGGGAGGTGACGGATTAGCCTGGCGCTTCTGCCAGATGTCATCAGCGGACATTCGCTGGAGTGGGATGGAGCCTCGATTATCCTTCGTGAAAGATGCGGAGCTACTCGTCGCAATGATGCTCTCGTTTGCCTCCAGAATCCGATATACCAAGTCTGTGTCCCAGTGGACTTCCAGCTCCCCACGCCCATTGAGGAACATCCCATCCTGCATCGTGCCACTTGTGTCAGGCGCTGTTGTTGAAATTTCAAATACTAGATCACTCTTCCCGGCACTATTATCTATGGTTAGATACTGGATGGAGTTTTCACCCGTGAATAGATCAGCCCAGAGCGAGTCGGGTGACACTGCAATCACCGGAGGTTCTACTCCCTCGCCGAATAATATCACAGCCACACTGGGTTCATCCGGG
>JBGVTM010000225.1 GCA_041862535.1 Candidatus Neomarinimicrobiota bacterium
GGAAGATCGCCCGGGCCAAGCCCGAATTGCAGTCCAAGATAACCGGGCGGCTGCTGGACATTGAGCAGACGCACTTCGACCAGGGGCGTCAGGACCTGATCAAGCCCTACATAATCGAGTCCTTCGAGGAGTACTTTGACCAGTCACCGGACCAAGCGGAGATACTTGCCTTTGTAAGACAGCAGGTAACCTGCCGGAGCCCTAAGGCCCGGGATCTGGCTAAGGGATTTCTAGAAAAGTGGGGAGGGACATCCGAGACGGGACGCGCCTAGCCCGACGACAAGGCAGGCACAATCCGCTTTACAGGTCGCGATACTATGGCTTACCTTATAAAAACGCCACGGTTGAAGGTACCTGGCTTGATATGCTGGAAGAGTACCGTGAAATACTCATTAGGTGACACGGGACTGTTTTACGGCGGTAACTGCACACAAAAGCCTCATCATCTTGACTATCCTGGGGATTTCATGTTAGTGAGATATCGCCTGAATAAACCGCACCAGCGTATAAATCCTGACTGTTACTACAGCGAGCATGATTATATATCTATGGTAGTAGCTTACCAAACCGCTTTTAGCCGCTACCCTAGAAAAGCATAAGGAGAATACAAGTAAACAAGAAGGTGCAGATTCTTTTTCCCATTGTATTGGTATCTTATCTTAGTGTATGGGGAGCCTCCGCTAATGAAGAGCTGAAGTACATCTCCCTACTGCCTGCCGGAAGCGCAGAACCTGCGGGACACATAGTAGTCCGGATACCCGAGGATCGAATGGCTCCAGAAAACTGGAAGGTGGACTGGTTCGTCTCACTACACTCTCCCAAGGGTTATCGCATCTCATTGGGAAGGATAGAAGACACGGAGCCACTTCACGAGGAAAGCAAGATGGTACTGAAAGTCCCGTCCGGAAGTTATCGTTTCGAGATCACTACAAGATCTAGCGAATTGTCGGCAAAGACAATGGGAGCTTTCGATTTTGCCAGCGGCAATTGGCATCCTCCAGTTGCTGAGCCCTTGCATGCAGGCAGCACCGAAGTCTCGATCAGCGCGGAGCAGTTGAAGGTGATCGAAATACAGTACGATGATCCTATGGTCGGGCACGGCCCCGAGAGCGGGGACGAGAAGAGGACAGTTTACTTGTGGCGGAACTTTCGGCTCGTGGTGACAGAAGGCGGGATAGGCGAGATTCCCCAAGAAGCACCGGAGGTGCACGCCCTAACGAAGGAAGTCTCTATTACGGAGTTGGGGGAGCGGGAGCTCATCGCCGGTCTACAAGAGGATCTCGGGTTGGCTGCGGCGGGTGCCTTACTTCGCATAAAGAATCTTAACACTGAGTTGATTATTTCGGCACTCGAGGAAACGCCACTGGAGTTGAACGTAGCCGAAGCACGGGTTCTCGCAAAGGCAGTGGAAAAGAGAGCCGTCGAGCCCCTAATCCGATGCCTGGAGGAGGGCTCCGAGGTATCGCGTTACCTAGCGGCGTGGACTCTGGGCGAGCTGCAAGACCGCCGCGCCGTGGAACCGCTCATAAAAGCCTTGAAGGCCGAGTCAGTCATAATTCGAAGTTATGCAGCCTACGCCCTCGCACGGATAAAGGATACCACGGCTCTTGACGCCCTGATTGAGGCGGTGAGTGACAGGGCTTGTGTCCAGGGGATGACCTTCCAGTTGTTAGACTATGAAATCTACACGGAATACCTCCTCGGGAGTGACTACAAAGCAGTGGGACCAGTGTTGCCAATCCCCTATTTCTGCGTCGCGAGAAATGCGATTTACGCCCTCGGTCAATTGAGAGATCCCAGGGCTATCGAGCCTCTCATTGAGTACCTAGATATCCCTGACAATAATATCCAGCTAAGTGCGATCATGGCCCTCAGTCTATATCGCGGCGAGAGAGTTGTGGATGCCTTGCTGGCAAAGCTTGCCTCAGAACAGGCGGTCCGTTGGCTGGCAGTGAAAGCACTGCAGACTATTGGCGATGAAAAAGCACTGAGCCCACTGGAACAACTCTCCCAGGCCGATCCTGATTCGACTATGCGCCAAGCAGCTGTGGAGGCCATAGAAATGATCAAGGCGTCAAAGCCTGAATGAGTACGTATACCGCCTAATAATAGCTTGTAGCCGATCCCTCGGCCTCCCATTCGGCGGAGCTATCCCGAGGCTTAGGGATGAAGGGCTCAGGGCAGGAGGCGGCTATACCACCCAACCGCTGAGCGTTCGGCTGGTGGACTTAATGTAGGAAAATCCCGCCCTAGCCTATCGTACCTGCTGGAAATCAAAGCTTCGAAGGTGGGTTTCCGCAACCAGGACGCCGGTGACCAGCAGCCCCTCGACGTGGGCCAGGATGGCGGCATCGTGGAGGTAGCTGCATACGGGTAAGCGCCTGCTGTGGGCAGGGGAATCCAGATCGGTGCCGGGATAGCGCGCTCCCAGGGCAACAGCCTCCACACCTGACTGGCCCTGCGGCACCAAATAGAGTCGACTCAAATCGACGAACGGCTCCCGCAGCAAGGCCCCCAGCCCGCGCAGGGGATTGACCCCGGACTTATTGAGCCCATCGGCAACGTAGGCCCAGGGGCGATCGTCGGGGAAGCGGGCGACATCGAAAACAGTGACCGGCACCAGGCCCCGTTCAGCCCGCAATTGGCGGAAGGCAAGCAGCATCTGGCGCGGCTCCTGCGGGTTATAATCCACGATATAAATGCCCGGACCTGACTTCCGATGGGCGGCGGCAACTCCCTCACAAAAAAGAGGTGTCCAGATCCAGGTTTGGAGACCTGTATTCACCCTGCCAGTCGATAGCCCATCCGGATGATGGCACTTACCAGCCAGCGATCGATGGCATACAGCCCCGCCAGGGCGATCAGGGGGGAAATGTCCAAGCCGCCGAACAGAGTGGGGATGACCGCCCGGACGGGCCGGTAAACGGCATCGGTAAGGGCGTAGAACAGGCGGGTGAGCTGATTCAGCGGCAGGCGAACACCCAACCACGACAACACCACCTGGACGATGATGAGCACTTCCAGGATTGAAATGGCGAGGCTAACAATCCGACCGAGAATGATGAGCAAGTGTCCCATGAGCTGCATAAGCGCCAATTGCTACGAAGAATAAATAATACTCACAGCCAGGTGATTGCTCAATACGAAGGCAATTCGCAGCCGTACTGAGCGGACGACCGGCTATAAGGTGCCACCAGGCCGCACGAGATGCAATACTATTTTAGCCAGCAGGTTGATGGGTTGGGAAACTTAATAAGCCTGTTTCCAGTGTCATTGAAGTGTGTATTTTCCGGGGGAGAATTGCCGAACCTATGATAGGCCCTTCTGATAAGAGACCGGATTTGAGGCTACAGATCAGGAAGCCCCTTTCCAGTAAAGAATACCGGACCCTTCCATGGGCCATGGCGTTGTTAATGGCGACCGCCTTCGCCGCCGCTTCACCCGTCGATAAGATCCATCCCACAACCTACGAGTCAGGCAAGCGCGATAAGGGAAACGTTCACGCCTGGATATTCTTCACGTGTAAGGCCCAATCCCTGGCCCGAGGGGCGGCAGAGGTCCCGGTCACTAATAAGGCTTTAGAGCGACGTGAGCGGCGGGGAGTGGTGTCCCTGGAGGAAGGCCGGGAGCTGGACCGGCGGGTCGATCCGGAATTCATACGCCAGGTGCAAGCAACGGGGGCGGTTATCCGGCGCGAGAGCCGCTGGCTGAACGCCGTGAGCGTACGGGCAACGCCCGAGCAGCTGGAATCGGTGGCCCAGTTTTCCTTTGTAACTCAAATTGAGCCCGTGCGGCAGCTGGTTCGACCGCCGCTGCCCGCCACAGCCGGTCCTTCAATTCCTGGACCGCCGGCAATGAGCCAATCAAATCAGCTCGATTACGGCCCAAGCTATAACCAATTGGCCCTGATGAACGTTCCGGCCCTTCACGACCGGGGTTACTCCGGGAAAAACATCATCGTGCTCATGCTTGACACCGGGTTCTACAAAGAGCACGAGGCCATACAGCCCGATAGAATCCTGGACGAGTACGACTTTCTGGAGAATGATCGGGAAACACAGAATGAGACTATCGCTGAGGACAGCGTTGGCCAGCACAGCCACGGCACCTATACCTATACGGCGTTGGGCGGTAACAGCCCGGGCTACCTGATCGGACCGGCCTATGAATGCAGCTTCCTGCTGGCCAAGACCGAATCAATCCCGGGCGAGTTTCAGGGAGAAGAAGACAACTACGTGGCGGGACTGGAATGGGGCGAGGCTCTGGGCGCGGATATCGTCTCCAGCTCTCTGGGGTACTTGTACTGGTACGAGTACGAAGATCTTGATGGACAAACGGCCATTACGACCAGAGCTGTGCTCTGGGCCACGCGCTTAGGCATGCTGGTGGTAACCGCCGCCGGTAACCAGAGGAACAGTTCCGATCCGCCGGGCTGGGGCGGCTATATCATCGCCCCTGCCGATGCTGATAGCATCATCGCTGTCGGTGCGGTAGACTCCAAGGGCCAGCTGACGTCATTTTCAAGCCACGGCCCGACCTACGACGGGCGCATCAAGCCGGAGGTGGTGGCTCAGGGAGTAAGCGTGTCTTGCGCCTCTCCAAGCGGACCGGCAGCGTACACCCATAAAAGTGGCACGTCGCTGGCAACACCGCTGGTGGCGGGCAGCGCGGCGCTGCTGTTTCAGGCGCACCCTACCTGGCGGCCGGCAGATGCCAGAACCGCCCTCATGGCCACCTCCAGCCGGGAAGACCGGCCGGATAACGACTACGGCTGGGGTATACCGGACCTGCTGGCAGCACTGAACTACCATGCCGGGAAGCCGGCGGAATACTATGCCCTCCAAATAGAGAAGGCATACCCCAATCCTTTTCAGGTCGGGACGAAGCCCTATATCGTCATTGAGTGGACGAAACCCTACCGGTCGGCGGTCAAGCTGGACGTCTACAATCTATTGGGCCAGCACGTGGTCAACCTGTACGTCCGTCCCTCCAAGGCGCCAGGGCCCGGCACGGCAGTCTGGCCAGTGGTCGATGCCAAGGGTCGGCGGGTGCCGTCGGGAATTTACCTAGTGCGTCTGACCGACGGCCGGGGCACTACGGCCAGGCGCATCACGGTACAATAAAATATAGACAACGGCAGTGAAAGGAGCATGTGATGACCGAAGAGACCTGGCACGAACTCGAGGTTGTCCCCAATAAATACGAGGACCGCGACTACACCGTAAATATTTCCATCCCCGAATTCACCTGCGTCTGTCCCCGGACAGGACTGCCCGACTTTGCCACCATCACCATCAATTACGTGCCCGACAAGCATTTAGTGGAGCTGAAATCTCTCAAATACTATATCCTGAACTACCGCAATCTGGGCATATTTCACGAGGAGGCCGCCAACCGTATTCTAGACGATATCAAGAAGGCCGCTAAGCCGCGGCAGATAGAAGTAATCGGGGAATTCAACCCCCGGGGCGGTATCAAGACCGTGGTGACGTCGCGCTGGCCGGAGTGACCGCCCGCGTTACCCGATCTCAGTGACCAATGTTAATTACCACCAGTCGACTGCAAATAGCCCCTTTGTTTTAACATAGGGCTGGCCTAAATTCGGTGGCTTTTTAAAAAGCTATCGGGATATGAAAGTACGGAAACAATTCAGCAACCGTAAGCGGAAGAACAAGCATGGCTACCGGGCTCGCAAGAGTAGCAAGTCCGGCCGGGCCATTCTTGCGCGTCGCCGTAGCAAGGGGCGCAAAGTCCTTTCCGCCTGATCCCTATTGAACCAGAGACTGACTCGGGCGCGGCGGCTTACCCGAAAGGAGGAGTTCGACCGCGTTTTCGCTTATGGCAGGAAAATATCACAGTGGGGTATTAATGCGTGGATCACGCCCGCAACCTGCCCCCGATTAGGATGCGCAATCTCCAGCAAATATGGCAACAACGCCCGACGGAACCAATTCAAGCGCCGGGCACGCGCCGCATTCCGGGAGCTCTACAACCAGCTGCCACCAATGGATGTGGTTATCTCAGCTTCAGCGCAAAAGGGGTGGATTACCTACCACGATATCGTAGCTTTCTTCCAGTACATCATAGCCAATGAGCAAGCAGGCAACCAGACAGGCACTGATTAACCTCCTGACCCTCCTTATTCGGGTTTACCAGAACACTTTTTCGCTGTTGTTCCCGCCATCGTGCCGCTACACACCCAGCTGCTCCCAATATGCTATTGACGCCATCAGCAAGTACGGGGTTGCGTCGGGACTCTACCGGGCCGGGAAGCGGATCCTTCGCTGCCATCCCTTCACCAGCCATAACAGCTACGATCCGGCCTAGCTATGTCCAACACCCAGCGCGCTATACTGGCCTTTCTGCTTATCGCCCTGGTGCTGATTTTCACACCGCGCTACCTGCGGTTGATCGCTCCCAAGCCTGAAGGCGGCCCGCCGGTCCAGGAAGAAGCGTTACCTACAGCGGATACCCTGCAGCCCGGACCACCGGCTGCGGTGCCGAGCGCAATCGAGCCGGCCGAGGTTCCCAGCGTCCCGGTGCGGGCCCAACCGGCGCCCCAGCGCTGGCCGGAAGAGATCGTCACTATCGAAACCGACCTGTACCAAGCCACCGTTTCTTCAACAGGCGGCGGCAGCCTGAAATCCTTCGAGCTCCAAAAATACCGGCACGGACGGGGAACCGGCAATGTCCAGCTCATCAACGAAACCCCGGATGATGTTAATCTACGCCTCTCCTACATCAATCTGAATGGCGATACCACCTACCTAGTAGATAACTACGAAGTGCTGGAATCACCCGGTAAGGATACCACCTATCTGGCTAACGGATCCCTCACCCTGGCGTATCGCTACACTTACCCGTCCGGGGCCAGGGTCAGCAAGCGGATCACATTCCAGGCTGACAGCTATACAATCCGAATTGAGGTTCGCTGGGAGCATCCGGAGTTGGAGCTGGGCATTAATACCTTTGAAATCGGCTGGCCCAACGGCCTGCATCCAGCCGAAAAGGTCCTCAAAGAAGATGAGGCTTACGGTAAGGTTTACGTATATCAGGGCGGCGAGCTAGCCGACCAGGGCGCTGTACGCAAAGGGCCGGTGAAGCGCCAGAGCCTCAATGGTAGTACCCAGTGGGTGGCCCTGAGAAACAAGTACTTTGCAGCCTCCTATATAGCCGACCAAAAACAGCCCGGTCTCTATGGCGCCTATTCAGCCGTCCCGGTGCCCTATACAGCCGGCAACGAGAGTGGCACCATGACCCGCTTTTATATGGGCATCGGCTACGAAGCGCGCCAATCAGCGAACCTAACCCTATACCTGGGGCCCCTTTCCTACTTCATAATCAAGGACCTGGAAGTAGACTTAGAGCGGATCATGAACCTGGGATTCTCCGTGATCCGGCCCATCAGCAAGCTGGTTCTCTATACGCTGGTCTTTTCCCACGATTACATCCCTAATTACGGTCTAGTTCTAATCCTATTCGCGATCATCATCCGCGTGCTGACCAATCCCCTGACCAAGAAAAGCGCCCTTTCCACCCAGAAGATGCAGCTGGTCCAGCCGAAGGTGAAGGTCCTCCAGGAAAAATACAAGGGCAACCCTCAGAAGTTGAACCAGGAGATGATGGCACTCTGGAAGGCCGAGGGGGTCAATCCCTTCGGGGGATGCCTGCCGATCCTGATCCAGCTGCCGCTTCTTTGGGCCCTATTCATTGTCTTCCGCACCACTATCGAGCTGCGGGGCCAGCCCTTCGTCCTCTGGGTTACTGATCTGTCAGCCCCGGATGTGGTCTTTACACTGCCCTTCGCGATCCCCCTTTATGGTAGCGGCGTGACTATCCTGGCCCTCATCATGGGGATCACCATGTTTATCCAGCAAAAAATCAGTGGGGCCGGCGCCAATCCCCAGCAAAAGCCCATGATGTACATCATGACCGGCATGTTCTTCCTGATCTTCAACCAGTTCCCCAGCGGGCTCAACTTATACTATGCCTTCTCCAACATCCTGGCCATTTTTCAGCAGCGCACCATCCGCCGGCACCTGAAAATGGGTCAGGAAATGAAAACGCCTGCCAAAGCTAATAAGCCCCCCGCCAAGACTAAAAAGCCCCGGGCTTCTTAACTTATTTAACAGTCCCTGGCTTTAGCTGTACATTTAATAGCTATGCCGCTATTGCACCAGGAAAACCGCTCCGTTACTCTACAAGTGAGTGAACGCGTCGGATACCGCACCGACACGATCATTGCCCTGGCCACCCCTCCCGGCCGGGGCGGGGTGGCCGTGGCGCGCATCAGCGGCCCCCAGGCCCTGACACTGATCCAGCAGCTGTGCAGCGCTCCCTTGACCGACCACCCCAGACACGCCTTCCTGGTGGAACTGCTAACCCCTCATAATAAGCAGCTTCTCGATAAGGCCCTGGTAACCTATTTTAAAGCACCAGCTTCCTTCACCGGTGAGGACGTAGTTGAAATCAGCACCCACGGCGGCTATATCACTCCCGGCAGGATCATCCAGGCCATAATCGGCCTTGGTGCCCGGCCGGCTGAGCCGGGCGAGTTCAGTCTGAGGGCCTTCCTCAACGGCAAGATGGACCTGGCGGAGGCGGAGGCCTTGAACCAGCTGGTTTCAAGCCTGAGCTATCGGGGCCAGGTCGCTGCCAGCAACAACCTGAGCGGGCGGCTTTCCCAGGAAATTGCCGCCGTACGGGAAAGCCTGTTGAACCTGCTGACGTTACTAGAGCACGAGCTGGACTTCTCGGAAGAGGAGATCGACGTTACCTCACACCAGGAAATCGCCGGGGTCATTGATCAGGCGCTGGAGCAGCTTCACCACCTCAAAGCGACAGCTCCCTACGGGCGGATCATCCGGGACGGAGTACGGGTGATCCTGGCCGGTTCCCCCAATTCAGGTAAGTCCAGCCTGTTTAATGCCCTCATCGGACACGAACGGGCCATTGTCACCGATTTGCCCGGAACCACCCGGGACAGCCTGGAAGCCTGGATCGACATCAATGGCTTTCCCGTGTGCCTGGTGGACACCGCCGGCCTGCGCGACAGCGCCGATACCATCGAGCAGCTTAGCGTGCAGCGAAGTCAAAAGGAACTCGCAGCGGCGGATATCGTCCTCCTGCTGGATCCGGATGATCCCTACACAGCCGAGGTTGAGGCTGATATAAGCCAGAAAGTGGTGCTACATATAAAGTCAAAGGTTGACGAACCACCTCCAGATAGCAAGGAGAACGTCATTCGCACTTCGGTGCTGCGCCAGGACGGGCTCGACGAACTGCTCCAGGGCCTCAAAGAGATCCTGCACAGCTACGTCCCGCAGAGCGAAAGCGCAATTGTCACTTCCGAACGTCAACTGAGCGCCCTGGAAACCGCCATCGAGCACATGGAATCGGTGAAGGCGCAAACTGACGAGGGCCAGTCTATTGACATAATCAGCGGCGAAATCAGGCTGGCGGTAAACAGCATGGCCGAGATCATCGGGGAGACCACCAGTGAAGAGGTGATCCAGAGGATATTCAGCGAGTTCTGCGTGGGGAAATGACATGATTGCAATAAACAATCAGGAATGGGATGTCGTTGTTGCCGGGGGCGGGCATGCCGGCATCGAGGCGTCGCTGGCCGCGGCCCGGATGGGCTGCCGTACCCTGCTGGTTACGCTCGAACCGCAGGCCATTGCCCGGATGTCGTGCAATCCGGCCATAGGCGGGCTGGCAAAGGGGCATTTAGCCCGGGAAATTGATGCCCTGGGCGGAGAGATGGGGCTGGTCGCCGACCAGACCGGCCTGCAATATAAGACCTTAAATACCAGCAAGGGCCGCGCCGTCTGGAGTCCGCGGGCCCAGATTGATAAACGGGCCTATACCCGACGGATGCAAACGGTTCTGTCAGCACAGCAGAATCTCACCGTCCTAAAGGGCGAGGTTACCGGGGTAGTCGTTGAGAATAATTGCCTCGTGGGAGTAATCCTCAACCAGGAAGCTACCATCCGCACCCGGACCGCTATTCTTAACTGTGGTACCTTTCTTAATGGGCTGATCCACATTGGTGACCGCAAGTTTCACGCCGGGCGGATGGGAGAGCGCCGCTCAGAGGGCATTACGGAATGCCTCACGCCTCTAGGCTTCAGGGCCGGACGGCTTAAGACGGG
The DNA here is from genome assembly GCA_041862535.1 of Candidatus Neomarinimicrobiota bacterium. Classification (NCBI taxonomy): domain Bacteria; kingdom Pseudomonadati; phylum Fidelibacterota; species Fidelibacterota bacterium. The sequence goes on from JBGVTM010000225.1 coordinate 10,155, forward strand.
CACCTGCCCCCGAATCCACCGCGCTTCCATTGACTGGGCCAAAACCAGCACCACCTGCGGCGATACGCATCCCACACCCTTCTCCTATCGTACGCCCCTGCCATTTGAGCCCCCCAACGAAGCCTGTCACATTACACATACCGTGCCTGAGGTCCACGAGGTTATCCGGGCCAACCTGCACCGCTCACCACTCTATGCGGGCGAAATCAAAGGCATTGGCCCGCGGTATTGCCCCAGTATCGAAGACAAGGTGGTGCGATTCGCTCAACGTGAGAAGCACCAGCTGTTTCTCGAACCCGAGTGGGCTGATTCCCACCAGATCTACGTGAACGGCTTCGCTACCAGTCTGCCCGAAGAGGTGCAGCTGAATGCCCTGCACTGGGTGCCGGGATTGGAAAAGGCCGTCTTCATCCGGCCCGGCTATGCCATAGAATACGATTTCTTCGCGCCCCGGCAGCTCAAGGCTACCCTCGAGACCAAGGATGTAGAGGGACTATATCTAGCAGGCCAGGTCAACGGCACCTCCGGTTATGAGGAAGCTGCCGGCCAGGGGATCGTGGCCGGCATTAATGCGGCTGCCAGTATAATGGGCCAGGACCCACTCATTTTAGGCCGGGACGAATCATATATCGGCGTCCTGATAGATGACTTAATCACCAAGGATACGGACGAACCGTACCGGATGTTCACATCCCGGGCTGAGTACCGGTTGCTGTTGCGTCCGGATAACGCGGATATCCGGCTCTCGCAATACGGTATTAACTATGGCTTATTAACTGCCGCGGATGAAGAGCGCCTCAAATCGCGTCTAAAAAATATCGAGACCTTCAAAGGGGTTTGCAGAAAGCAGCACGTGGAATACGACAGTGCTGGTAATGGATCGTCCCAAAACGGGAATAACGGTACCAAGCGATTAGTGCTGGAGGCCATTTTGAGACGACCGGAGGTGTGCCTGGAACAAATTGTGGACTATTTACCCGCCGCTCTGCACGATCTGCCGGCGATAGATCTCTTTACGGCCGAAACCGATGTCAAGTATGCCGGCTACATCGAGCGGCAGCGGGTCCTGGCCGCAGCTATGGGCCGTCTGGACGGCACTCCGATAGATCCTGACTTTGATTTTATGAGCCTAACTGCCATGCGGCGTGAGTCGCGGGAGAAGCTCTGCCGGGTCAGGCCCCAGACTCTCGGTCAGGCTTCGCGCATATCGGGGGTCAATCCTCCGGACATCGCTCTGCTTTCCATTCACCTCAAACGGCGGCATGTTTCACGTGAAACAGCGCCATGACAATACCCGCGCGTCTCCTTGAAGTATCATCCGCAGCTCTAAAAGAGCTTTTCGTAGCCCCCGAAGTACGGGTGAATGGCCTTCCCTTACCAGCCCTGCCCCTGGTGCTGGCCCACCTGTCGTCATCCTACGGGCTGCCCATTTTGGCAGCTTTTGAATTAATAGAAGACGCCCTGGCAGTACGCGATATTATGCTGGGACTAACAAATGGGGAGTCCCTTGCGTTCTACCCGGGTACTGGAGACACCGAAGACGTACCCCTGGGATTTTTATCGCCTTTCGAAGGCTTCCGTCTGAATGCTCTTGCAGGTTTAGGCGGTGATGAACCGCCCCCATACTTTCTGCTGACCCAAGATATTCTGACTGAAGGACTCCCTTCAAAAAGTACCATCCAGGGGACTACCATTAAGATACAGCCGGGAGCCACGTCCTACTCAGATCTGCGACGGTGGCTGGAGGCAAACGGATACGACGTTACACCGTTGGTCACTGAGCCCGGAACCTTCGCTCTCCGGGGCAGCATCATTGACTGCTATCCAGTGAACCAAGATGCCCCAGTCAGAATGGACTTCTTCGGGGAAAGCCTGGAGGAAATCCGCGAGTTTGACATCCACTCCCAAGTAAGTACCCAGAAGCGGGCCGCGGTGGCTATACTCTCTCTCGTTCAGAATGAGACCGAAAGGGTCCCCGTTTTCGACCACTTCCCCAAGGGGTGGATCCTGGCCGCCCAGGAAGATGAAGAACTCTGGTCCCTCAGCACTCACCGGGCAGGTAAGCCTGAGAGAACCATTGACCTTTCGGTAGAAATCTTCCCTGAACAGGGAACAACTGCCGAGCTGCTGCTGGCACGTTGGGAATTCTTACAGAGATCAAACCCCGGCTCGCAAATCTTGTTCGTCAGCGATCACCAGGCGCAGTTTAGCCGTGCCGCGACGATATTACCGGAAATTCCCTTACAGCATGCCTCCGGCAGCTACCCTTCCGGCTTCCACTCGGCACCCCTGGGTTTGATGGTGGTGACGCCCACCGAACTATGGCATCGACCGGCAAGCACCTGGCGGCCAGCACGTAAGGCGGTGGCTTCACTGATCACTGTGAAGCAACACATTGACACCCTGGAACCGGGCGACCCGATCGTCCACGTGAATTACGGCATTGGACAGTACCAGGGGCTCACCCACCTATCAGTGGGTGGCACCACCCAAGAGTGCCTGACCATCGAATATCACGGCGGTGACCGCGTTTATGTGTCTACCGATAAGATTTCTCTGGTGTTCCCCTACACTTTTACAGAGGGTCGCCCACCGCAGCTTGACTCGCTGCACTCGCGCCGCTGGGAGCGGATAAAACGCCAAACGCGCCGCTCAGCCGAAGAAGTGATTGATCAGCTGGCGGAGCTCTATGCCCGGCGCGCATTGGCTACCGGCATTTCTCATCCCGAGGATGACGAGTTTCAACTTGAATTTGAAGAGACCTTTCCTTTCGAAGACACACCCGACCAGGTACGTTCTACGGATGAGATCAAGCGCGACATGGAGTATCCCCGCCCTATGGACCGCCTGCTGTGCGGCGATGTGGGCTTTGGCAAGACTGAACTGGCGCTGAGAGCCGCCTTTAAGGCCATTCGTGGCGGTCAGCAAGTTGCCCTGCTGGCACCCACAACGATCCTCGCAGATCAACACTTTATCACCTTTCGTGCCCGGCTGGAACCATTCGCCGTGAACGTCCAGATGCTATCACGTTTCATAACACCGGCAAATCAACGCCACATACTTAAAGGAATCTCCGCCGGAACCGTCGATATAGTCATCGGTACCCATCGGATTCTCTCACAAGATATAGCTTTCAAACGCCTGGGGCTGCTCATAATAGATGAGGAACACCGCTTCGGTGTTAAGCAGAAGGAGCGCATAAAAGAGCTGAAGACCAACGTGGATGTCCTCAATCTATCTGCTACACCCATACCTCGTACGCTTCAATTTTCACTCGCCGGCATTCGTGACATCTCTCATCTGGACACGCCGCCCCTGGAGCGAATCCCTGTTATCACCACTATTAATTACTACAGCCAGGACCTTATCAGACGGGCTGTCACGAAGGAAATCCAAAGGGGGGGACAGGTTTACTTCGTACACAGCGAAGTAAAAAGTATTGACCGGGTAGCCCGGGACCTGGATGAACTGCTAGCAGGAGTTACGATTGGTGTCGCTCATGGGCAGATGGGCTCAAAGGAGTTGGAAACGACAATGCTGGCATTCTCGGAAGGTCGCTTTCAGCTGCTGGTTTGCACCAGTATCATCGAATCCGGAATCGACCTGCCCAATGTGAATACGGTGATCATCAACAATGCCCATCGGTTCGGACTATCACAGCTTTACCAGATACGTGGTCGTGTGGGGCGTTCAAACCGACAGGCCTACGCTTACCTGCTCATACCACGACGCCCCAGACTAACCCGTGAAGCCCTGAAACGCCTGAAGACCATTGAACGGTATACGGCCCTGGGTTCCGGCTATGCCATAGCTTTAAAGGACCTGGAAATACGCGGCACAGGCAACCTCTTCGGCCTGGAACAAAGCGGCCACGTAGCGGCGGTCGGGTTAGGCCTTTACACCCGCATAATTCAAGGCATTGCACGAGAACGTGACTTAATCCCGGATGACCTGTCCTCACCACGGCTAAGACGGGAAGAGGTTTCCGTTAGAATTTCTCAACGCGCCAGTATTCCCGATAGTTACGTACCCGACCCCCACCTGCGCCTTAACCTCTATCGCAGGCTGTCAATCATAGACAGCCTTGAAGATCTCGAGAGCTTTCGTCTAGAGATAACAGATCGCTTTGGCGCCTGTCCAAAGGAAGTGGAAGATCTGCTGCTAACAGCCCGGCTGGGCATACTATCAGCAATAATCGGCGTAAGAGCCGTGCGGTTGACAACCGCCAGCCAGATCCTGATCGATTTCACCGGTCCCGAAAATCCGACACAGCTTTTACAAAAAATTCAGGCCACCATGGAACCATTTGAGCTAAGCTATCGTTTTCAAAATCTCAAGGGTGGTGATCTGCGGCTCACATTTCCACTGGGTGAAAATGATGCTTACACCACCCTGGTATCTATATTAAGTAACCTTAGATCAGGATAATAGCTGCTAAATTTTATCCAAAGCAAGAATCCCGGCTAAACAATGATAACAAGACCGCCAGGAATGCCTTCATTCACAAGCATCATTATGATTGTCCTCATCCCTGCTACAATCAGCATGTCGCTTAGCTGCTCCCGTAGTGGACAAGAAGCCGATCCGCCTCTTGCACGAGTAGAAAAAAGCACCATCAGGCTCAGCGACCTGGATGAAGGAACTCGCGCCAACTATCTTTCCCTAGGCGAGGCAGCCGAACACTGGATTGATGATCAAGTTCTTCTGCAGCACGCTGAAGGGTCGAAGCTTATCAATCAGAGGGCCGTCACAAAGCAGCTGCAAAAACACGAGCAACGGCTACTTGCCGGCCTGCTCCTGGACTCTCTTCTGCTCAACCAGATTCAGATCGATCCGGAAGAAGTCCGGGCCTATTATGCGAATCACATAGAGGAATTCCAATTCCCTTTTAATGCTGCTCTAGTCACCCACATTTGTTTTAGGCGGCGTGATGCTGCCCTAGAAGCGCTTGACCTTCTGGGCAGCTCCGTCGCAACACGCGACTCGGTCCTCGGTCAATACAATTTTGACCATCAATTAATCTATCAAAACCAGATTATACCTTCCTTGGACGAGGCGGTTTTCCAAGCCCGTGTCACTCAGTTTTATGGCCCAATAACCTCAGATTTTGGCTACCACATAATCCTCGTTGAACGATTTTTCGATCAGGGAGATACAATCCCGTTTATCTTTGTTAGAAAGCATATCTACGAGAAACTATTTCAGATGCGACTGCCCCTGGAAAGATTAACAATAATAGACAGCTTGCGGGAAATGCTCGACGTTGAGGTATATCACGATTAAGAATCTGCTTATAGTACTGGCATTACCTGTTAGTCTTGTCGCCCAGCAGCCAGTAGACGGGATCGCTGCTATTGTGGGGGACAATATTATTCTTAAAAGCGACGTATACCAGCTCGTCATGATGAACGCATTGAGAGACCGCGTCGACATCAATACCAGGCCGGACTTGCTCAAGAATTACCACGATCAAGCCCTGGAATCCTTGATTATGCAGAATATTCTGTTAGCAAAAGCCAAGATAGATAGCATGGATATAATTCCGGATGAGGATGTTGATCAAGCCCTGGATCAACAGGTTGAGTCTATAATGGCCCAGTTAGGATCAGAGGGCCGCTTTGAAGAGGTCATGGGTCAAAGCATTAGAGATTTCAGGGAGGAGCACTGGTATGATATCCGGAAACAGATAATCGCTGAGCGCTATCAATTTGAGAAGATCACGTCTGTGAAAACATCCAGGGATGAGGTACAAGAGTTCTATTACACATATAAGGATAGCCTGCCTCCCGTAGACACAAAATATGAACTGTCACAAATTATACTGCCGATCCTCTCGGGTGAGGAGGCCAAAGAACAGGCATATAAGACCATACTGAACCTTAAAGACAGCCTTAATCACGGCGCTTCTTTCTCCGACCTTGCACGTAGATTTTCCGATGATGAAGTATCTAAAAATCAAGGGGGCAATCTTGGCTTAGTGCGGCGCGGTGAGTTAGTACCTAGATTTGAAGAAGCAGCCTTCAGCCTGGAAGAGGGTCAAATAAGTGATATTGTTGAAACCGTATTTGGGTATCATATAATACAACTCCTTGAAAAACAAGGGGAAAGGATAAATGTCAGCCACCTTTTGGTTAAAGTTGAACCCACGTCTGCTGATAGAGATAAAGCATTAGAGCGGATACGAAATTATTATTACCTCCTGGCTGATCAGCCAACCTTATTTGACTCACTTGTCAAAGAGATTTCCAATAACGATAATCCTCACAGCGATTTAGGATACATTGGCTGGTTAGAATATAGTAAACTGCCCAATGAATCGTACAAAAACGCAATCTACGGTACTGTTGCTGGTGATATTACACCCCCCTTCCAAACCAAAGATGGTTTCCACATCCTTAACGTTATCAATGTTAAAGAAGGGGGTATACCAACCCTTGAGGAATATTATCCACAGATCGAGGCCTTTGCTCTAAGAGATAAACAAATAAGATATATCAATACTTGGCTAGATAGGATACGCAAAGATATATTTATTAGGAAGATAGATTAAATATCAACATTTAATGAAGCATTATATGTGATAAAAGGTTAATATTAAGAACTTTATAAAGTTTGAACCTGTTGCTCGTGTAATAACCATCCTAAGTAACAAAAGTGAATATGTTATTCACATTGTTTCCTCAATATCTATAATGCATTTTCTGTTCTTATATTATAAAATACTGTACTTCTTATCCACATTATAAACAACCTATAATATTAAAAAAACAAATTTATATAGTTTATATTTAAATTTGATATGTTAAGACGATCTTCCTCGTCGGTAGACAAACTTAGCATTAGAGACAATTTTCTTGAAGGAAAGGATAGGAAAGAGTAATATTAGGCATAATGAATACGGTAATGGTTATACAGTCCATAGTAAAGAGGTAACAACGGATAAAACAAAACTATGAAGTTCGTCTCAGATCAACATTCTTTACAAACAGCACTTCAGCAACTAGGGAAAGTAACGCCTACCAGATCAACCTTACCTATACTAAGCTCTGTAGTGCTAAGCACCGAGGAGGATAGGCTCAGCCTGAGAGCTACAGATCTTGAAATATCACAGGTAATTTATATACCAACGACGGTTAGCGAGGTTGGAAGCGTAGCTGTGCAACAAAGAACGATTCTTGAAATAGTTAGTGAGGTACAAGCAGGGGACCTAGAAGTAGAGGTTGATGAAAACAGAAAATTGGTTATGAAAACATCCCTCGGTAAATACTCTATTATGGGTAAACCGATAGAGGAATTTCCATCGCTGCCTGAAATAGCAACCGTTCAAGAAGTGCGGCTATCTGGCAACAGCTTAAAAAGAATTATAGAAAAAACAACGTTTGCCGCCAGCAGGGATGAGCTTAAGCCCTCGCTAATGGGAGTATTATTTCAGTTTCACGAGGATACATTTAAGGCAGTAGCCACAGATGGCCATCGTCTAGTAAAACATGTTCGATCAGATTATAAAAATGATGGATACCGAGGCGATAGTATAATTCCTATAAAGTTTCTGCATATACTTAGCACATATCTTGTTGATAATGAAGATGTTACTTTAAATATAAGTGAAAACCATATATTTATGAGCAACAAAGAAACAGTATTATTCTCTAGAATTATTGATGAAAGGTTCCCTGATTACGAGAGTGTATTCCCAAAGGATAATGACAAGCATCTCAAGGTTGACCGCGATGAGTTACTTTCTGCAATCCGCCGCGTGAGCATTTTTTCTAACAAGACAACCCATCAGATAGCGCTCAGACTAAGCCAGGAGGGGATGGAGATAACGACTGAGGACGTAGAGACGATGTCGGAGGCTAAGGAAGCCCTAGCCTGTGAGTACGAGGGAGAGCCACTTGTGATAGGATATAATTCCAACTATGTTCGAGACTTAATATCGCATATAGACAGCCAGAAAATCCATATGGAGTTCAGAACACCAGTTACAGCAGCCATTATTTATCCTGATGAACAGCAGGAGAATGAGGAACTTACGATGCTCATCATGCCTATAAGGTTAAACGACTAGTTGGTATATATTAGATCAATTGTGCAGGACAGATAATATACGATTTAATTATATGAAATATTTGGATCATGGTAATTGATAGTTATGAAATATGCCACGAGTATGGGGTCTGATAGGTCCAGGAGCTATTCTAGTCTTAAACTCCGCGCTAAATGTCCCAGATGGGATAGTCGCCTCTTACTCTCAAATAAATCATCATATCTACAATGCCGCCGGATTAAGTAAGGGTGGGAATTAACCAATGACTCTATGGAGTAGCCCATGACCAGTTTAGGAGAGGCCATTACTGGCATGCTTAAGGAGTATGGTCTGAGTGAGGCGGTCCAGCTCCACAGTATTATACTCCTGTGGGATGACGTTGTTGGAGCGGCCATCGCAAGTCACAGCAAGGCAGTTGGCGTAAAGGGAAACACACTCTACGTCAGTACCAGCAGCGCAACCTGGCGCAATGAAATAGCTTTCCAAAAGGATGAGATCCTAAAGGCCTTAAATGATAAGAGTGGATCAAATTTAGTAAAAGATATACGGATTTGTTGATGGCTACTACCGGCTTAGGAAAGAAAATGACGGATAAAGCAAATAGCGATGTAAGCGCTTATGGTGCTGATAAGATTACCGTCCTAAAGGGGCTTGAGGCGGTACGTAAACGACCGGCGATGTTTATTGGTGATACAGGTAAGCGAGGCCTGCACCATCTAGTCAACGAGGTGGTAGACAACGCGGTAGATGAGGCCCTGGCCGGTTTTTGCGATAAGATTCAGGTAGTTCTTCAAAGCGATGGCAGCTGCTCGGTTACTGATAATGGCCGGGGCATACCCGTTGGCTGGCATAAAGAGGAGAAGCGGCCAGCGCTGGAGCTGGTTATGACCTTACTGCATGCCGGCGGTAAGTTTGATAAAGGTTCCTATAAAGTATCGGGTGGCCTTCATGGCGTGGGAGTATCAGTTGTTAATGCTCTCTCAGAATGGTGCCGGGTGGAAGTTCATCGCGATCAACAAATCTATGAGCAGAGCTACAAGCGCGGCAAAATTGAGACCCCGATAGCGGTGAAGGGAAAGACAAGAAAGACGGGTACAACAGTCAGGTTCAAACCTGATGAAAGCGTTTTTCGGATAAGTGAATTTGATTTTGACATAATAGATGAAAAGCTAAGAGAACTGGCCTATCTTAACAAAGGATTGGAGATTACCCTTACTGATGAACGACCAGGCAGGGAGCAGCGCCGGGTACATCGGTACAGGGGTGGCCTGATCGAGTTTGTTCAGCACATGGATGCAACACGCACAGCGTTGATTCCTAAACCGATTTATATTGAAGGCGAAAAAGAAGGCGTTCCAGTAGAACTGGCATTTCAATATAATGACAGCTACAACGAAAACATCTTTACCTTCGTTAATTGTATCAACACAGTTGAGGGTGGCACCCACTTAGCAGGCCTTAGAGCCGCACTGACACGGTCCTTAAATCAGTATGCCATAAAGAACAATCTGTTTAAGAACAGCAGGGGCGGCAAGGGAACGTTCTCCCTGAGTGGAGAGGATGTCCGTGAGGGCCTCACAGCGGTACTCTCTGTGAAGGTTGCTGATCCCCAGTTTGAGGGTCAGACTAAGACCAAGCTGGGTAATGGCGAGGTGAAGGGTATATGTGACTCGATTGTCATGGAAGGGCTTTCTGAGTATTTCGAACAACACCCAGGAGTAGCCAGGAAGGTTATTGAAAAGGCTGAGCTGGCAGCCAGGTCTCGGGAGGCAGCCCGCAAGGCAAAGGACCTGATTCGCCGCAAAAGTGCTCTTGACACCGCCAGCCTTCCGGGCAAGTTGGCGGACTGCTCCAATAGGGAACCCGAGTTCTGTGAACTCTTCCTGGTGGAAGGAGACTCGGCTGGTGGTTCGGCCAAGCAGGGGCGGGACCGACGCTTCCAGGCGATATTACCATTAAGGGGCAAGGTCATTAATGCGGAGAAGCATCGTGATGACAAGCTGCTCAACAACAATGAAATTCAGGCGATCGTTACTGCCCTGGGCACAGGTTACGGGGGTGACAATGAAAATGGCAGTGACAGCAGCGGATCAGACTTCAATATTGATAATCTCCGCTATAATAAGATTATCATTATGACCGATGCCGACGTGGACGGCAGCCATATACGCACCCTGCTTCTGACTTTCTTTTATCGAAAAATGGAACAGCTGATCCATGATGGGCATATTTATATCGCTCAGCCCCCGTTATACAGAATCCGTCATGGTAAGAAGGAGCTATATGCCTACTCGGATGATGAGCGTAATTATCATATTAAAAGTTTGAAAAAGTCTGCTGGCAGAGAAGTAAAAAGCGAAATTACGCGCTATAAGGGTCTGGGTGAGATGAATCCCGAGCAGTTATGGTCTACTACCATGGATCCTGAGACGCGGACCCTGCTTCAAGTCACCGTTGAGGACGCAGCCGGTGCTGCAAGCCTGTTTTCCAGGCTTATGGGCAACGATGTGGAAGCCCGCCGCGAATTCATCGAAGCGAACGCTCAAAACGTTACTTTTCTGGATATATAGATTGGCGAGTACATGCCAGCCAGGCGTAGATGCCCCCGCTGAGTCACAGGTGCACGCAGGGTATTCCCGACTGATATATTGCCCTTTATTGAAGGGTTAATAATAAATGGATACAACACGAGATAAGATTGAACCCCGCGAGATAACTGACGAGGTATCCGAGTCCTATCTGAATTACTCCATGTCAGTGATTGTCAGCCGAGCGTTGCCGGATGTGCGCGACGGACTCAAGCCGGTCCACCGTCGGGTATTGTATGGCATGTCGGAGCTGGGTGTGGCGTACAACAGACCCTATAAGAAATGTGCCCGTATTGTCGGGGATGTTTTGGGAAAGTATCACCCCCACGGTGATGCTTCGGTCTATGATACTTTGGTACGCCTGGCCCAGCCATGGTCGATGCGTTACCCGCTGGTGGATGGCCAGGGCAACTTCGGTTCAATAGACGGGGACAGTGCCGCGGCCATGCGGTATACCGAAGCGCGGATGAGCCGCATTGCTGGTGAGTTGCTGCGGGATCTGGACAAGGATACGGTTAATTACGTTCCCAACTTTGATGATACTCTCAAGGAGCCGTCGGTTTTACCGGCGCTGGTTCCAAGTCTGCTTATCAATGGGTCGGAAGGTATCGCCGTTGGTATGGCTACCAAGATACCGCCCCATAACATAAATGAGGTGATCGGCGGTCTAATTGCGCTGATTGATAATCCTGACCTCAGTGTTAACCAGCTTGAGGAGCATATCAAGGGCCCGGACTTTCCCACCGCCGCCTATATCCTGGGTGTAGAGGGTATCCAGGAAGCTTACCAGACCGGTAGGGGCAAAGTGACAGTTCGCGCCCGGGCAACGGTGGAGGAAGCGCGCGGTGGCCGGGAGCAAATTGTCATTACCGAGATTCCCTATCAGACCAATAAATCCCTGATCATCGAGCGCATTGCCGAGCTGGTGAGAGCCAAAAAGCTGGAAGGTATCAGCGACGTGAGAGACGAGTCGGACAAGGACGGTGTCCGCATGGTGGTTGAAGTAAGGCGGGATGCAGTACCAGAGGTAGTCCTGAATAACCTTTACATGCACACCCAGCTTCAGGAGACCTATGGCATCATTATGTTGGCGCTGGTTAATGGCCAGCCGAAGATTCTCAACCTGAAGCAGCTGCTTACTCACTTCATTGATTTCCGCCACGAAGTGGTGGTACGTCGAACCAGATATGAGCTGAACCAAGCGGAGGAACGAGCCCATATTCTCGAAGGCCTGAAGATAGCCCTGGACAATATTGACGCAGTTGTCACCCTTATAAGGGGATCGGCCAACCCTGATGTAGCGCGCCAGGGATTGATGAAAACTTTTACCTTGTCGGAGCGCCAGGCCCAGGCCATCCTTGATATGCGGCTGCAGCGTCTCACGTCCCTTGAGGTAGAGAAGGTAGTGGCGGAATATCGCGAAACCATCAAACTCATTGAGAAGCTCAAGAACATTCTGGAGAACCGGGGTCTCCGGATGGCCATTATCAAGGAGGAACTCGAGGAAGTTCGGGAGCGCTATGGCGATGAGCGCAGAACGGAGATCGTTTCTGCGGCTGCCGATTTCTCGGTGGAAGATATGATCGCCGATGAGGACATGGTGATAACTATCAGCCATAATGGGTATATCAAACGTTCGGCCAGCAGTCAATGGCGTCGTCAGCGCCGGGGTGGGCGAGGTATGCAGGCTGCTACGACCAGGGAAGATGATTTCGTAGAGCACCTGTTCATTGCCTCCAGCCATGATTACATCCTGTTCTTTACTGACCGGGGCAAGTGTTACTGGCGGAAGGTTCACGAGATCCCCCAGGCGGGGCGCCTCTCACGGGGGCGGGCTATTGTTAACCTCGTGGAATGCGAATCCGGGGAGAAGGTGAACGCCTTTGTCAGTGTGCGGGATTTTAATGCCGAGCATTTTATTGTCATGGCCACCAGGCAGGGCTTGATCAAGCGTACCGCTCTCAGCGCCTACGGTAATCCCCGGCGGAAGGGCATCTATGCTATTGATGTACAGGAGGGCGATGAGCTCATCGAGGCCAAAATCTCGCACGGCAGCGACGATATTATCCTCGGTACGCGCAATGGGAAGGCCATCCGGTTCCATGAAAGTGATGTCCGACCTACCGGCCGTAAGACCCGGGGTGTTATTGGTGTCAAGCTGGCAGGTGAAGAGGATTATGTTGTGGGTATGATAGTAGTCCGCCGGGAGGGGACGGTTCTGGTAGTGACTGAGAATGGCTATGGCAAACGCACCGACGTAATGGAGTACAGAATCACGCATAGAGGAGGCAAGGGCATAATTACTCTGAAAACCACTGAGAAAGTTGGCCCGATGGTCTCCCTGATGGAAGTGGTGGATACCGACGATCTCATGATTGTTACTAATAGGGGGGTTATGATCCGCCTGCCGGTGCAGGATATCCGTACTATTGGAAGGAATACACAGGGAGTACGGGTTATCCGCCTGGACGAGGGAGCGCGGATTGCCTCCATCTCGCGGGTGATGGAGGAGGAGGGTAAGGCAGGCGACAATGGTCAGATGAAGGCGAATAGCGAATAGCCGGCTGATTCGTTCCACAACAAATCCGTTGAATAAAGGGTGCCAGTAAGCTGATATCGGCACCCGTTATTCTTACTATAAATAAGCCTCAGCACTTAAAGCTCTACTTTCATTTGCTGTATCTTGAATGGATAAGTTGGGGCTATTATTTTGCTGATTTATCTGGCGGAGTTAATGGGGTCAGTCTGGGCCCTGCTGGCGGTATTGTAGTGCCTCGCTGATAGGTGCAGGCCGGTAGCGGCGGTTAAAGAAGAACATCAGATCCCAGGGAGTTGTTTTTGGAAAATCCTTGGGTTTGGGCGCGTTAAATTATTCCCATGATGGCAGGCGATAGCCCGGCAGGTATTCTCAATCCCCAGGCTTTAGCGGAGGTACAAGCCCGCATCGCCGCCGCCAGAGCCGGTAGCAGCAACTCTGCTCCCAGGATCACCCTGGTGGCGGTGACCAAGGCCTTCCCGGTGCAGACGCTGGTCTCGGGCTACGAAGGGGGCCTGCGCATTTTTGGCGAGAGCCGGGTTCAGGAAGCGGCCGCCAAGCTGCCCCGGTTTCCCCAGAGGCGCGAGTGCGAGGTGCGCCTCATCGGCCATCTGCAGTCCAACAAGGCCAGGAAAGCAGTCCAGCTGTTTGACTGCATCGAGTCGGTGGACTCGCTAAAGCTTCTGCACCGCCTGGACTGCATCGCCGAGGAGGAAGATAAAGCAGGATTGCCGATCTATATGCAGATTAATGCTGGTCATGATGAAGCCAAGTTCGGCTTTGATCCCGACGAGCTGCTCAGGCTGGCTGACGAGGTAGCAGCGGTGGAGCAACTCCGGATCGCAGGAATTATGACCATTGCTCCCCTTACTGCTGATGAACAGCGCCTGCGGGACTGCTTCCGCACTGCCCGCCAGGTGCGGGATGCTGTGCAAGCTACAATCCCCACCTGTGTTGATCTGTCCATGGGTATGACAGATGACTTCGAGCTGGCGGTGGAGGAGGGTGCCACCCATGTACGCATTGGGCGGGCGCTGTTTGGGGAGCGGCCCTAGCAGTATCGCTGGTCGTTGCCGGTGATTAGAACCACCGCGCTCTCGTGCTCCTTGATCCATCCGTTAGCGATAAGGATTTCCAGGCCCCGCCAGGCCGCGGCCGCCTCGGGCCCGGCTGGGAGGCCTGAAATCTCTTGGAGCCTGGCCTGTGAGGCGGGGATATCTTCTTCGGCGACCGCTACCGCGGTTCCGTTACTTTCTCTCAACACTGACAGCATCCAGGCCCCGCCCAGCGGTGCCGGTACGTTGAGCCCTAAGGCGCGGGTATATGGATTGGGCCAGGGTGTTATGCGGCTAGCGCCCGCATGGAAGGCCTTTACTACCGGCGCGCAGCCCGCTGCCTGCACGGCTACCATCCGCGGTAGTGGCTTTCGAATCCAGTCCAGGCGCTGCAGTTCCTGAAAGGCTTTCCAGATGCCGATGAGGCCGGTGCCTCCACCGGCCGGATAGACCACCACGTCGGGCAAATCCCAGCCAAGCTGCTCAGAGATCTCCAGGCCCATGGTCTTTTTTCCCTCTACACGATATGGTTCTCTGAGAGTTGAGATATTGAACCAGCTGGCATCCAGTGCCTCTGCCATCGCAGCGCCTGCCGCGGCAATGGTCTCGCCCGCCAGGATGACTTCCGCACCAGTGTCGCGGATTTCATGGATGAAGGATTTTGGGACGGATTCCGGTAGGTAGACCCGGCAGACAAGCCCGCCTGCCAGGGCGTAGGTGGCTGCGGCTACGGCGGCGTTCCCAGCAGATGGCAGGGCCACGCGCTCAACTCCTAAAGCGCGGGCAACCGATAGGGCCAGGCACATACCCCGGTCCTTAAAAGACCCGGTGGGATTGGCGGTCTCGTCTTTGAGATAGATCCTGCGCCCCTGGAAATCGAGCTTTAATAAAGGGGTGTTGGCTTCGCCGAGGGATATGCGGTGCTTTTGCGATATGGAAGGGAAGAAGAGATGGTATCGCCAGAGGCTGGGGAGATCTTCCAGGTCGTCGGGTGTGAATTGGCCCGGGGTGAAGAAGTAGTCGGCCCGCAGGGGCTGGCCGCAGCGCTGGCAGATGGTCTGGAGCTGGTGGGGAGAGTGGGTAGCCTCGCAGGCAGTACACGTAAGAATCATAGACAAAGTTTAATAGTGCCAGCCTGCTGATTGGGAAAGAACTGATCAGCCATGAAACAATTCAGACCGTAAATTAACTCTGTGCACGTTTGTGACTTACCTACTCCGGCCCTGCTTTTAGACCTGGAGACGCTCCAGCACAATTTAGACACAATGGCCGCCAGGGCTCGCTCCCTGGGAGTGGCACTACGCCCCCATATCAAGACTCACAAGTGTGTAGAGATTGCCCGGATGCAGCGGGATCGTGGTGCCCAGGGACTAACAGTGGCTACCCTGGTCGAAGCGGGAATATTTGCCGCCGCCGGTTTTAACGACATCACCTATGCCTTTCCCCTGGAGCCGGGGAAAGTCGACCGGGCCCTGAACCTGGCAGAGCGCGTGACGCTGCGGCTTACATTGGATGATCTGTCCACCGCTGAGGCCCTGGAGACTGCTGCCGCTTCTCGCGGCCAGGAGGTTCACGTGTGGATTAAAGTGGATTGCGGCTACCACCGGGCCGGTGTGGATCCCACCGGTGACTATGCCGTCCAGCTGGCGCGCTTCCTTAGCGGGGCTGCCCATCTTCGCTTTGACGGTCTGCTCACCCATGCCGGCCATGCGTATCATGCGGCCTCGCAGGAGCAACTTGAGACCATTGCCAGCCAGGAACGGGACGTTCTGGTTCGCCTGGCTGATAGGTTGCGCGCTGATGGAACGGCCGTGAGTATGGTCAGTATTGGCTCTACCCCGACAGTATCAGTGGTCAGTAATCTGGAAAGCGTCCAGGAAATTCGTCCCGGTAGCTATGTGTTCTATGACCGGACCCTGCTGGTCCTGGGGAGCTGCCGGCTGCAGGATTGTGCGCTCACAGTCCTTGCGTCAGTGGTTTCGAACCAACCGAATAGCAACTGGCTGGTTATGGATGCCGGGGCGCTGGCCTTATCTCTTGATCCCGGGCCGAGCCACCTTGAGGAAAAAGCCAGCAAAGGGGCCGTTGTCTCTGAAACGACCCCGTTGGCAATTCGTTCTTCCCTGCTGGTAGGGGCTCTCTCGCAGGAACACGGAATCATACAGGGATCAAGCCCTGAAGACCTGGCAGACCTGTCTGTTGGTTCCAGAGTGCGAATCCTCCCTAACCACTCCTGCCTCACGGCGGCACTATTTGATCGTTACGCCGTTGTTAAGGGCCAGGAAGTGTTGGATCACTGGGAGATTCGCCGGTCGAGAAGCTGAGGGATCTCATTCGCCTGCCCAATACCTTTACAGTGAATTTCAGTTATTTGTGGTCGCAGGGGGTATCGAGAGCCAAAAGTGGTTGGATTTTCGGCTCGTGATGGACAAATTACTATTGTACAAAAGTAATTGAGCGGAACATATACCCGGTTTCTCGATGTTAGCTACGAATTCAAATGTAGATCTGGCGGCACCAGCGGTTGTGACCGAACCTGTGTTGGAAAGACCGCCCGAGGATAGGGCTGAGGATCAGGCTCGGAACGTTATTCGCAACTTGCGTGTCGCTTTCCGTATTATCCGGGACCACTCCCGGTGGGTGGAGCGTCAATGTGGTGTGAGCGCTACCCAGCTGTGGACGTTGCGGGAAGTGGCATATCAACCAGGTATCCGGATATCTAATCTCTCGAGGGCCCTGTCTATTCATTTATCAACAGCCAGTAATCTGCTGGACAAACTGGAAGAGAAGGGACTTATCCGCCGCAATCGGGGGAGTTCCGATCAGCGTGAGGTGCGCGTGACCCTTACCGATGCGGGTAGATTGCTTTTAGATCAAGCCCCGGGCCCGAAGCAAGGGCTCTTTAGAGAAGCCCTTAGCCGGATGCCGAATTCGGCGCTGGAGGAGCTGGACCGGGGATTGGTGGCCCTTCTTCAGCAGACGCCCTTAAGGGATCTGGCAAAACCCGAGCCGCTATCCGGGACCGAATCTTAGCCTGGCGAGCTGTTCCCCGGGTATCTTAACGCGCGCTTAAAAAGTGAGACCGCAGCTCGTAGCGCTTCCCGGTTGGGAGCTGCCACAGGCGTTATAATCTTGGGCGGTGGATTCCCTCAATACCGATGCGCTTTTTCAAGTATTTACCAGAATTTCCTTGGGGGTAGGATATGTCAACTGTAGTGGAGTACAAAAAGCGAGCACAGGCTGCCTCGCTGGCGGACGAGGTGCTGCATTTAAAGGTCTATACGAGGCGGAATTTAGACCAAATAGCACCGCTACGGCATTTGCCTGAGGACTGGCGCTTTGCCATGTGGGTGGTGGCCCATGTGTTGCCTTTTCGGGTGAACCAGCATGTGGTTAATGAACTCATCGATTGGAGTAACATTCCGGATGATCCCATATTTCAGCTAACCTTTCCTCAGCCAGAGATGCTTTCGCGTGCGCATTTCAACCGTATGGCAGACCTCCTCCGGGCCAATGCCAGCCGCGACGTACTCCGCAAAGCAGCCATTGAGATCTATTCAGATTTAAATCCGCATCCGGCAGGACAGCGGGAGATGAATGTACCGCAAATCGATGATGAGCCGCTGCCGGGTGTGCAACACAAATACCGGGAGACGGTGCTCTTTTTCCCGAGCCAGGGCCAGACCTGTCACAGTTACTGCACCTTTTGTTTCCGGTGGCCCCAGTTCGTGGGCTACAAGGGGCTGCGTTTCTCAGCCAATAAGGCAGCTGGTTTACACCAATATTTAAAGGAGCACGTGGAAGTCACTGACCTGCTGGTGACGGGTGGTGATCCTTTAGTCATGAAGACGAAGCTCCTGGCGGCGCACATCAAGCCGCTCCTGGCGCCTGAGTTTAAGCATCTGCGGAATATCCGCATTGGTACCAAGGCCTTAACCTACTGGCCATACCGCTTTCTTGGTGATGACGCGGATGAGTTGTTGCGGCTGTTTGAGCGGCTCGTTCGGAATGGAAAGCACGTGGCGCTCATGGCTCATATCACGCACTGGCGGGAACTGGACCCACCGGTGGCCAGAGAAGCTATTCGTCGGGTTCGCGATACGGGTGCCGTCATCCGGACACAAGCCCCGCTAATTGCGCATATCAATGATGATAATCGCGTATGGGCTCGAATGTGGCGAACCCAGGTGAGACTGGGTATGGTGCCCTATTATATGTTCGTAGAGCGTGATACGGGACCGCGGCATTACTTCGAGGTGCCGTTAGCCCAGGGGTGGCATATTTACCGTCGTGCTATCAGGCGGCTCTCAGGTCTCGCTCGCACCGCCCGGGGCCCAACCATGAGTGCGGGTCCTGGAAAGGTGGAAGTCCAGGGTGTCTCGGTGATCCGCGGTGAGCGGGTATTCATCCTGCGCTTCCTTCAGGGTCGGAACCCAGACTGGGTGCATCATCCATTCTTTGCCGAGTTCGATCCTCAGGCTTCCTGGCTGGACCAACTGAAGCCGGCTTTTAACGAGAAAGAGTTCTTTTATGAACCTGAGTATCGCAGCATGTGCTTGAAGTTTGCCACTCCTCAGGACTAACTGGATTCTGAGGTCGGATTAGTTGGCCGGAGAGTTGGCTATCTGATCGGTAGTCGAGCCTGAATCTAATCCTTGTGTAACTAATGAATAGGCTTGGTCGGTGTGATCGCCGAGTATCATTGAAGCGCTTATGGTAGGAGGATAGAACAAGATGCGGATGAGGAAGCTGGGCAAGACCGAGCTTGAGCTGACTACGATTGGCTTTGGTGCCTGGGCCATCGGTGGGGGAGATTATGCCTTCGGCTGGGGGCCGCAGGAGGATCAGGATTCCATCAAAGCCATCCATAAAGCCCTGGATATGGGGATCAATTGGATTGATACGGCTCCGGTCTATGGGCTGGGGCGCTCAGAGGAGGTGGTGGGTAGAGCCATCAAAGGGCTCCGTAATGAGGTGGTGATTGCTACTAAATGTGGCTTTATCTGGGATGATGAGCGGCGCATCACGAACTATCTCAAGGCTGACAGCATACGCCGGGAAGCTGAAGCCAGCCTCCGGCGGTTACATACCGACTATATCGACCTTTATCAGATACACTGGCCTAATCCCGATGAGGACATTGAGGAAGCCTGGGGCGCGATGGTCGAACTGGTTGGTGAGGGCAAGATCCGTTATCCAGCGGTATCCAATTTCAACGTTGTGCAGATGGATAGAGTGGGCGCCATCTATCCGATTGCCTCCCTTCAACCCCCCTATAACATGCTAAGAAGGGACGTGGAAACAGATATCCTGCCCTACTGCAGCAAGCATGACATTGGGGTGGTGGCCTACAGCCCGATGCAAAACGGTCTCCTCACCGGCAAGTTTACCAAAGAGCGCATCCAGAGCCTGCCCGACGATGACTTCCGCAAGACCACGAGTTCCTTCTTCCAGGAGCCGGAAGTGGATATTAATCTCAAGACCGTGGAGGTCCTGAGGCCCATTGCTAAACACCACGATCTCACCCTGGCCCAGCTGGCCCTGGCGTGGGTCCTCCGCAGGACGGAGGTGACCAGCGCAATCACCGGGACCCGCAAACCGGAGCAGATTGAAGAGACCGCTCCCGCCGCCGACTGTGAGCTGGACGGCTGGACCTTGGCCCAGATTGATGCCCTGCTTAAAAAGCGGGAAGAGGAGCTGCGGTCCCTTAGCTGACCAGCGAGCCGGTTGCTATGCTGGCATAGACGGGGAGGAGTCGCCTCCAAGCGTCTTAAGATATCGCTGGTCTAGTGCCACAGGCCCAGGAGGGCCCCCATGATCATCAGTCCCACCAGGTAATAGCCGCCGTTGAACAGGTACAGCTTGAAGGGACGCTTTTCAAACACGACGCCGTCCAGGGTGAAGGTGG
>JBGVTM010000226.1 GCA_041862535.1 Candidatus Neomarinimicrobiota bacterium
GTAGTGAGCTTCAATTGGGCATTCCAATCCTCGTAGCTGTCTCGCGGACCGATAGGGAACGCATACTGGGTAGATTCATACTTTGCACCCAATAGGAAAGTAGTCTTCTCGGCATATTTTCCGAAAAGTGGGATAAACGCTCCCGGCAAGGGACCGGTTAAGGCTCCCTCGACATAGTAATCCGGTTTGGTGGCCACATCATGGAGGGGATGGTGCATGAGCCAGAGCTGCTGTCGCTGGTAGGGATTCAGGACGGTCGGTTGAGCGCGCCGATTCGTCCAGCCTTTAAACGTCGTGAACTTGCTGTCCTTCGGTATGTCCACCCCCCAGGCTGAGTCGCGCACCCCATTCATGGCATAGTCGCCGGCGAAGACCCGGTAAATGGGTGAATCCTTGCTCCAGGGGTTGGTGCTAAAAAACCGCGGTTGACCGGCGGGAACCTGGCTGACCTCCAGGTTTAAGCTGTAGCGGTCCCGGCTGCCTTCCTTTGTGATCACGTTCACCAGACCCGACTGAATGCCACCATATTTGGCCTCGAATCCTCCCGTCTTGACCTGGATTTCCTCCACCGTAGAGGTGTTGAAGTTCAGGTAGGAGTTTTCGGAGCGGGTATCCCGCACTGAAATGTTGTCGATCATAATGTCCGTTTCCCGGATGTCCCCGCCACGTATGCTGAGGCCATGGCCGGTATTGTCGTCAGTGAGCTCGATGCCTTTCATTTTGTCCATGAATTCATCGACCCGCTCGAAGGGAGCCTGAGTGAGGCGCTCTGTGGTGATGGTCTCAACGGTTCCGTACACGTCAGGCTTCACTACCGGCTGCTGCGCCTCCACCATCACTTCCTCGCCGACCAGAACCTCCGTGCTCATGGAGATATCCACTACTATGTTCCGGTCGAGATTCACCCGGACACCTGTTTTGATGACCGGGCTGTATCCGATCATGGTTGCTTTCAGGTTGTAAAGGCCGGGACTGACATTCAATATGGTGTAGTAGCCATTGGCGTCGGTAAAGGCGCCTTGCGGAAGATCAATGGGTACCGCCACTTCATTCTGCCAGCGCTCGATCAGGATGATATTCGTACCGACCAGCGCCTCTCCAGTGGCCGCATCGGTCACTCTCCCCGTAATCCGGCCGCTGGCACCATAAACCGGGACCCCACTGGCTATCAATATCCAGAGACTGAGCGTCAGTAGGATCATTAAGTGACCAGGCAGTTTCCCGGGGAGCGATCGGAGGTGAATCTTCGGTGGAAATCGCGTCATGGTTACCATCCTAAGTGATATATGTTACTTCCTTTATATTCATGCGTATGGGAATACAGAAAAGATATAACAGTATGATTTTGCCAAACTATCGCCAAGCTTCCTGATTCCAGATCTACAACTTCAATGCTTACCGATTAAGTTACTATAGAAAAATACCACCTCTTAAGATACTTTTATCCGTACCACCCCAATAGTGAATTAACAATATATTGGTAATTGAAATTGGTGATAGTAGCTTTATATGGTTAAACAGGCTAGATGGGAAGCTGACCCAGCAGTCCGTTGAATATAATTAATTTGATAAAATTAGGTCATGGTTAGTTTATATCAGCGAGCAAGATTAGAACATTCGCATAAGGACTTAGCTTCCATGCGTGTGACCGGAAGGGGAATATAGACCAGATTTCAGGCTCCTTCCGGCGGTAGCTTTTTGGCACCCATCACTATTTGATGAAAGGGAGAAGTAGGCCATGCTCAACAGGGGTTTTTTCACTGCATTACTGCTTGTCTTTTCCTGGCAAGTTGCCTTTGCCGGCACGACCGGAAAGATTGCTGGTCATGTCATCGATCTGGATACTGGCGAGCCCCTCGTCGGCGTGAACATTATCATTCGTGGGACCAGCATGGGTGCCGCCAGTGACCCAAACGGGTACTACGTAATCCTGAATGTGCCCCCCGGTGTATATGACCTCACTGCCAGCGCCATCGGCTATGCCGACTATACCGTTCAAGGCGTGCGGGTAGAGATCGATATTACTACCCCCCTTGATTTCCAGATGCAATCGGAAGTTCTGGTCGGGGAAGAGGTAGTGGTTACCGCAGTGACCAGGATTATCAAAGAAGACGTGGCCGGCAGTCAGCGAAGTATCTCCTCTGATCGTATTGACAATCTGCCGGCAATCAGTGTCTCCGACGTCATCGGTCTTGAAGCCGGTATCACTTCCGATCTTGAGATTCGGGGGAGTGAGAACGAAGAGGCGCTGTTCATGGTGGATGGGATTACTTTGCGCGATGCCCGGAACAATAATCCCATGACCCAGATACCGCTTAGTGCGGTGACTGAAATTTCCGTCCAGAAGGGCGGGTTTGGTGCCGAGTACAATAATGTTCGCTCTGGTGTGATTAATGTGGTGACCAAGGAGGGAAATCCGAGTTACTATAGTGGCACGGTCACGATTAAATACAGCCCGCCGGCCTCCAAGCACTTTGGCATATCTGCTTACGATCCCTACGCTTTCTGGCTGCGCCCTTATATGGATCCAGCTGTATGCTGGACTGGTACCACCGTGGGCGAACCGTGGGAGGATCTCAATGGCAACGGTGTCGCCGATGCCGGGGAGTTCACCGACTATAACGGTGACGGGGAACATACCGTCTGGGACACCTACACCCAGAGACAGTACCCCAGTTTTATAGGGGGCTGGAACGCGGTGTCGGAAAATACCCTCAGTGATGCTGATCCCAGCAACGATATGAGCCCTTACGCGGCCCAGAAATTGTTCCGCTGGCAGCACCGCAAACGGGGCGATATTGACGAACCCGATTACAATATTGATGCCGGGTTCGGCGGTCCGGTGCCCTTCGTCAGTCGGGCCCTGGGCAATCTCCGGTTTTATGCCTCTATGCGGGCCGTGCAGGATATGTACCTTATCCCTCTAAATCGTAATGCCTTAGCCGATCAGAGCTGGTTACTCAAAGTGACTTCCGATATTACCCCTAATATGAAACTTACTCTGATGGGCTTTAAAGGGGTAACTTTGGCCACCTCCGTCGCCTACTTCTCTACTCCAGGTACGGCCTATTTCTCAACGGTGGGACAGGTGGCCGGTACTGTAGATCAGATCGGACATACCCTATCGTGGCGTTTGTACATGAACGAGTATTGGTCCCGTACCAGTATTTTCAGCGACATGCAGTCTGTCAAGCTGACTCATTTGCTCAACCCGCGTACCTATTATGAGTTACTGATTAAACGGGTTGCGAAGAGCTACCGGGCTGGACCTGGAGCCGCACGGAGTGGTGCAACGCATGAGTTGATTGAGGGTTCTGGCTACTTGGTTGACGAAGCCCCGGTGGGGTTTGACACGGATCCTACATTTGCCATTGGTGATGGTATGGGTATGGGCGGATCGATGAGTACTTATCGGGATTCGAGTTTCTTCGCCACCACTACCCTCAAGTTAAATCTCTCCAGCCAGGTTACACCGCTGCATGAGATTTCCACCGGTCTGGAGTTTGTCTATGACCAATTTGATACCCGGTATGGGACTATCAACAAGGCTCTTCCCGAAGGAAACAGATGGATAGGGACCAGCAACGACCCCGATTTTATAAATAATCCGCCCTTTGAACGATTCCCAATCCGCGGTACCCTTTACTTTGAGGATAAGTTGGAAACCAAGGGCTTTATTGCGCTGCTCGGTCTTACGGCGGAATACATTGATCCCAATGGGGAATGGTACGCCCCTGAGGGGCCCTTTGACCTGGATTTTTATTTTGCCTCCTATACGCCTGAAAAGGAGTTAGAGTTTCCGACCGAACGGGTAAAGCCACAATTCTATCTCAGTCCCCGTCTGGGTATTTCCCATCCCATCACCGCCAATTCCAAGCTGTATTTCAACTACGGGCACTATCTGCAGATGCCCTTTGCTGATGGGCTTTACCGGGTTGAGCGGGGCGCGGCCTATCGCCTGGAACGGATTGGTGATCCTTCTCTGCCGCTGCAGAAGACTATTTCCTACGAGCTGGGATATGATCATGCCCTGGGTGGGGGCATCCTTTTGCACCTGGCCGGTTATTACAAGGACATGTCCGATCAGCGGAGTTGGACCCGATACGAGAGTATGATTGGGGAAAAAAGTTATTTACAGCTGGAGAACAACAGCTATGAGGATATCCGGGGTCTTGAGATTGATCTGTCTAAGATCGCCGGCCGGTGGCTGACTGGAAATGTCAATTTCGAGTACCGGGTCAGCACGTCGGGAAATTTTGGTTATGCCGATCAATGGGGAACGGTCTACATATATGAAAACCCAGCCAGTACGCATAAGTTCATTCAGGATAATCCACCGGATCAGAGCAAGCCGCTGCCTCGACCCCGTTTCAAGGCTAATATCGCCTTCCACACCCCCCGTGACTTCGGTCCTGCCATCGCCAGGCAGCAGCCCTTTGGCGGCTGGCTCTTCAACTTCCTCGGATGGTGGACCGGTGGAAACTGGTTCACCTGGAATCCCAATAATATTCGTGGATTGGAACCCAATGTCCGCTGGAAACCGTATGCCAACGTCGACCTGAAGGTATCGAAAACCTTTGCCTTCCAGAACCTGAGTGCCACCTTCTTCATGGATATCTCCAATCTGTTCAATTTCAAAATCTTTTCCAACGAGGCTTTTTATAATAAATATGATTATGATTATTATATGTTCTCGCTCCACTTGCCGGAAGAGGTTATAGAAAAGCTGGGACCCAATTACGCTGGGATACCCGGTGATGACCAGCCTGGAGATGTTAGGCAGCGCGGGGTGGAGTTTGTACCCATTGAATGGGTAGCAAGTGCTGAAAGACTGCCGGAGACACCTGCTTCCACAAATAGAGAGATGTACTATTATACTGCCGATGAGGAACAGTACATGCAGTACGTGGATGGTGAGTGGCAGAAGGCCTCCGACAATCAGATTCAAGAGATTCTGGATACCAAGGCCTACATCGACATGCCTAACCAGACCTACTTTACCTTCCTAAATCCGAGAGATATTTATTTCGG
>JBGVTM010000227.1 GCA_041862535.1 Candidatus Neomarinimicrobiota bacterium
TGAGCCCCTGGAGAATGATGGCATCATCCCCCAGCTCCTGATCAGATGCGGATACCTTATCCAGACTCTCCAGGGCCTTATCAAACAGCCCCCGTTGAAAATAAGCATCGGCACACCAGTAGGCCACCTGGACAGCCTCGGCCGGACTGAGGCTTGATTGGTCAAGGGCCTGACACATCAGGACCACCTCTTCAAACTGTCCGGCGCGATAGGCCTGGAGTACATGGTGATAGCCAGGATTCTCCGGCAGCGGTACCACAGCCGCAGCAGCTCCTGTAACCGAGATTTCCTCTTCTAACGTTTCCGCAACCGCCTGACTGACTTCATTTTCCTTCCGGTTCGCCTGGATCTTCCGGATCAATGCCCGCAACCGCTCATTCTCCAGCCGGACAGCCTCCACATCCTGATTTAAGGAATTCTCAAGCTCGTTGATTCTGCCACTCAGATCATCAAGAACCGCTCGGAGCTCTTTGGTCGACTCAATGAAGGCTGCGCCGGGGGATTCCTTGCCTACCATCAGGTCCACATCCTCCATCACCGACAGGGAATCCCTCCAGGTTACCGAGTCCTGGTCGCCGGGTTCAATGATAATCCCCAAGTCCATAAGATAGAGGTCTTCATCTTGCTGGTCCTGAGCGGCTAGGCCAGCCCCCGTATAGGGCAGTATGGCCAGCATTACCGCCACCACCAAGCCTGCCGGGGCAGTGACTATTCCCATTGCGCCGCGCTTAGGCCTCATACCACCTACTGGTAGTCTTCCCAGTCAATGGTATAGGAGTAACCAATGAAACTGCCAAAGGACTTGGCCATGTACAGCTCGAAGGCGCCCGTGGCGCCGGGCAACAAGGAAGCATCCGATGTGATCCCGGATTCAAAGGTGTGGAAAGAACCCTTGACGAAGGTGGTCAGTGTTCGCGTGTTGCCGCTCCAGTCCTTCCGAAACACGAAATTAACCTTGACAAAATCAGCCCGCCGGCCGCCGATATTCTTCACCTCACCACTGAGCTTCAGATTGCCCGAGCGATCCTTAGACTCACTAATGGTACCCAACAGCACCACGTTAGGAGCAAAGGACGACTTAGCCGCCTTCCGGGCTGACTCAGCCGGTTGAGTGGTCGTGAATGTGGGCTCCACCACCCGCTCGGCAGGTGCTGGCCGAGTCACCGCCGGAGCTTCGGTAGTCTCAAGAGCCGTGGCCTCTGCCAGCGGCTCTTCGGGAATGTTCTCCACAATGCGCACCACGGAGGGACGCTCAACGATAAGGTAACCGATGAGGGTCTCCACCTTGAGGATCTTTTCATCCTGGTAAACGATCTTGCCGAAAATGGTGCTGCCGTTGTCCAGAATGATTTCCTTGTTATAAATGGTCAGGGGATTGGCCCACATGGTGCTCTTAGCCTGCAGATCCCGGAGCTCCGAGGCTAAATGCTTCACTTCAGCACCCAGCTTCTTGATTTCAAAATTGAGCTCGTTGAGCACGTACTCTTCGGAGACGCCGGGAGCACCGGGTCGGGCCTCGGTGGTAGGAACGGCAGGTGGTGCAACCCCTTCTGCCTCTTCAACGGCAGCCTGTCCCGCCTCAGCTTCTACCGCTGCTGCAGTTACCTCGGCCGGCTCTTCTTCAGCAGCCCTTTGCCTGGCCCTTCGTCCGGCACAGTCTTCCAAGACGAGTATGGCCAGAACCAGCACCAACAGTTTTAAGCATAAGTTTTTCATGGATCGGCTCGGAATATTACCTCGGGTTAAACTGCTAAAAAACAACTTTCCTCTAAATTCTGAAAAATGTAGTCGCGACCTTATAGGATGTCAAGGTTTTTCAGCAAATTCCACGCCTGCCTTGAAGTATTACTTTCATCGCCCTCAGGCTTCATCAAACCACCGCTTTTTATCCCGCATAAGGCCACAGAATATATAAAAACGACCTTGTAGCTGCTATTTTCACAGCGCCTATTTACAACCACCCGGTTTTAAAGCACAAATCGTGCCATAGGCGACTAGCCGCTTCGTTTCCTCGCTAATCATTACCCAGGAGCCTGCAAGAGTACATCCCGACGATTGGCCGACGGGAAAAGTTTACCCGGGTACAACTGTTTTCCCAGCCCTTGCGAAGATTGATAAGATATGAAAACGGGCAGCCCCGTTGATACGGGGCTGCCCGGAGCCAACATTTTCAGCGCCGTACTAGAACCTAACCGTCAGACCCACGTTGAAGGAACGCGGTATACCGAAGAACACCTCGGCATCGTCGGCGTCGTGGTCATAGTCCCACGCATTATAAGCACTATTATCAGTCGCATCCTGGATGTAAGCTGTATCCAAAAGGTTGAACACGTGGGCGAAGGCCTGTAGTCTTACACCGGCGAGATTGAAGGGCAGATCATAAACTGCATGGAAATCTATCAGCTCATAATCCGGGATTCGCCAGCTCTGGCGTCGATCTCCCCCGCTTGTACGGCTGAATGGGTCCCAACCCGCATAGTAGTTGGCGTAGGACTTAAGAACCAGCTGGGCAGTGAGCCCTTTCAGCGGAAATACGGACAGCATCAGGGCCGTCTGAACTTGGGGGGCATCACCGATTTTCAGGTCTTTTATATAAAAGGTCAAGGTGTCAAATACCTCTGCTCCGAAGTCCGGGCGATAGGTCCCCTGCACGTCGTCCGTGTAGATCCAGTCACCGAAGGATCCTGCCATATCGATTCTTAGCAGCTTTCCGGGCTGGAAAGAGGCCTCCACTTCATACCCGGAATGGTAGGAGTCCACACCCCGTAAACTGACCAGGCCTTCCTCCCCACTTTCTTTCACAACACCCACGTTGAAGTTGCGGTCTTCCCACATGGTGCGGTAGTAGTTCACCGTAACGGCCAGCCGGCCAGCGGAATCTGTCAAGTGCACACCGAACTCGCGTGACGTGAAAGTTTCCGGCACCGGATTATCGTTGGTCACACCGGCATAGTCATCAATCACGAAATCAAAGATGGGTGGTTTCCGGATTTGACCATAGTTCCCAAAAATGCTCAGCTCATTAGACACCCTATAGCTGATACCGCCTTTGAACTGCATGGTGTAGATAGCTGGAGGTGCCGAAACAAGCTCGTCTCCATTGGGATCGGCTATCATGACAGTATCGGGAACGGTAATCTGGACCAGATCAACCGAACGGAAATGATTGGTATAGGTGTAGGCAATCTTGGACCAGCCAAACATCCCATAGGCTGCTAAGGGACCGCTCTTGTACTCGGTCTGACCCGTGATGCCCAGCCAATCCACCGTGTTGGTGAAGTGGTAGGCCATCTTATTGCCCAAAGCCTTCTTCTGATTCGCCAGCGTACTGGTCGAGTCAACGCTTTTCCCATCCGCGCTAAGCACCACGTCAAAATCATTATCCTTAGATACGAAATAATCGCCGCCGAGAAGATCGCGCACCTCTCGGTAGTGATCTATCTCCGCGATACGCCAGTCGACACCGGCGGTGAATTTCAACTCGTCACTCAGATCATAGTTGAACTTGGAAATCGCACCGATGGACCACTGATTGTTCCTGCTGTTACGGAGAATACCGACGGATTCACCCTTCTTTTTAGTATACTCCCCTTTGTCCATCCAGTAATGCGTGGAATCACGATTGATCGCAATCGTGGCATCCCAATCCCAGCTCCAGGGAGATCCATAATAGTAGTACTTTCCTTTAACATTATTGAACGTACCCGGGACAAAAATGGAGTCAACCGTACCCTCCCAGCGCTGGTGCATGACATTACCATAAGTTCCTGTACCGCCACCCTGACCACCAGACCAGTATACTATTGACGAGAGCCGCATCTGGTCATTAAAAGTATGATACCAGTTCAGGTTAACCTGCGGCTTATGGAAGAAATTCTCTCTCTCGTTGAGAAAGGCCTTATCGTATCGCTCTCCCTTTTTGCGTTCGGTGTACATAGCCCAGTACTGCTTACCAGCATAATCGGTTACCGTGTTCCAGTTCTGGTTATAATCCCGACCTACCTCATGGTATTTGTCAAAGATGTCGGGGATACCATTATGACCCGCAACGATAGCGCCTGTGCTATCAATCTTCTGTTCATCCTGATTCAAGACATCATCATCATAAACATCTTCTGCAAAACTCTGGCTATACACGGCAATATTCTGACGGTTCGTATTCTGACCGTGTTGCTGTGGAGCCCCTAGAGCATAAAACTCGAAGCGGTCGTTTTTGCCCATCTGGTAGCTGGCACCGAAATAATACGCATAGGCATCCGTCCAGGTCGCCTGGTAAAAGCCGTCCCCTGTTTTTTTAACCAGGGTCCCGCTGAAAGCAAATTTGTTGGCAAGTAAACCGGAATGGAAATTTAGTGTCGATTTCAAAAAGCCCCACTCGCCGAATTCCTGCTTAAACATGCCACCCGCTTTATGGGCCGATGGATCGGTGATGATGTTCATGGTCCCACCGATTGAAGGCGTGGCCAGATTCACGGCACTGAGTCCGCGCTGCATCTGAATCGACGACGTGGCGTCTCCCACGCCATCCCAGTTGGACCAGTAAACCCAAGCGTTTTCCATATCGTTTACCGGCACACCGTTGATCATGATGGCCACGTTCTGCTGGTTGAAGCCGCGAACATTCACCCGCGCATCCCCGGCACCACCCCCCTGCAGGGTCGCGTAGACACTGGGAGTCGTGTTCATCACCATTGGAATGTCCCGCGAACCGAGACGCATATCCATATCCGCCTTTTCTATGTTGGTATAAGCTACCGGCGTTTCCCGCGTAGCCCTGCTGGCACGCACCTCCAGCGCCGAAAGCCTGCTCGCGG
>JBGVTM010000228.1 GCA_041862535.1 Candidatus Neomarinimicrobiota bacterium
GAAAAAGACCGGTCAGATGACATCAGGCTGATTCCTCCCCTGATTCAGTTCACCAAGCAGGAGACCAAGGGTAAGAATACGGCCCAGATACCGCAGATTAAGCCCATCTTTACACAAGACCGGATTCAGAATGCCATGGTCTTTTAAGGAAGTGAGCATGTCACCTGTCAACCGCAGGCTGCAAATGCTGCGCCTCAGATCAGGATGGTCAGGATCATCCTGAAACCTGGTCTGACCCCACAGGCGCTGGCTAACCTTTTTTAGGGCGCGTTTGCCTTTGTTACCAATATAGCGGGCGATGTCAGTCGATAGAGCCGCTGGCGATAATGAAGCCGTCACGCCCTCGGTGGTGCGAATCTTCGCCACCTGCGGATACAGCCGATAAAGAAGCGACCGATGATAAGAGTTGAAGAAGCGCTGCCGGCGGGGTAGGTTGAAACCGACCGTCACCAGGTCCGGATCCAGGAGAGGTATAAACAGGTTCAGGTAGTGATTGATCGTGCTGGTGGCGATACGGCCGGCCATCTCCTGCATCTTGAAGTAATAATAAATACGATCATAGGTCTTCGTGTTCGAATCATCTAGGTACCGCGCAAGCGCCTTCAGCATTCGCGCGCGGAAGTTAATACTCAGCTCCTCCAGGTCATTTGCGAGAATGGAATGAGGAAACCGAAGCGGTTCGATCCGCAGGTCGTACAAGCGCGCAATGTTCGGCCTCAAGGTATTATAAAAGGGGAAGTCCTGCAGCCACCAGAAATCCTTGTAGAGCTCGCCTCCTACTCCGGACAGAGCGAGGGTGACTCCGCGCTCCCGACGATCACTATGGTATTGCGACAGGCGATGAAAGGTCAAAACATCGCCCAGCCCATCCTCAACTTGAAACAGGGCTTCAACATCCCCAACATTCTCATTGACCTGGTGGTAGGTAACCTGCAATTCTTTCCCCAAGGCATCCGCTACCTTCCGGGCAATGGCGAAATCGCCATAAGTCTTCGCTCCCGAAAGCGATACCTCGAAATCCAGTCCGGCATGATCCAGCAGACAGGCCACCAGTCTGGAATCAAAACCGCCGGTCAGGTCCAGGCTGATGTTCTCGCCGCGGATCGAAGCGGCCAGTTCCTGGAAATATTCCGTGAGGGAATATGTAGGCGGGTTCTCAAGAGCAGGTAGCGGCTTGGGAATCTGTTGAACCTCGCCATCCGGGCCAAAGGTCAGGATCTCATCGTGCCCGATCTTTTCAATACCCGGCGTAAATGTCCGATTGAAATAAATATTCCCCAGATGGAGAAATTCCACCACTGCCTCTGGAGAAAGATCGCCGGTCCTAAGCCGCAGATGACGAACCAGCTCCAGGTAGGAGGTTCCGATCAGACGCTTGGCGAAATAACCCTTGAACAGTCCACTATTGTCGGTCAGGACATAATTCACCTGCCGCCTCTTGTCCCGGATCGTCAGGAAGAAGATCCCTTTCAAGGGGAGCAGAGCTTCGGGCAGCGTCCTTTCCTCTTCCGCCAAACTGCGGACTACGTATTCCACTGATGGTTGACCAGCCTGAACACCGGGGATGAAAACCAGGCCCTTCCAGGCACACGCGTAATCGGCATTTTCCCAGAAGCAACCCAGTTCCTTTCCCTGGTGAGAAATGTCGGTTTCACGGGTAATAATCATCGATTATCATCCACGAAATGCTGCGCGTTACAAGCCTATTATGGACAAGTACACCCGCTGGGTTAAGCCCTAAACGGCTCGAAGCTGACGAAGTCGGCGTGGTGGACAATGATGGATTCCACCGTCCGGTGCCCCAGGTCGCCTTCTTTGGAATGCGTGGCGATGATGTGCTGCACTTCCGGCGGCAGGCCGAAGCGGTCGGCGATGGCCACCCCGCTGAACGGATGGCGGACGACCTTGCCCGCCGAACTGGTCGTCAGCTTGCCGTCCACGAGCTCATACTCCATCAGTTTACCGACGTCGATCAGGATGGCGCCGGCGATCAGGGTATCCATGTCGATCTGGATTTCGTCACCGAAGTTGGCTTGCATACGCCGGGCGATGTCCACCGCCAGCTGCACACAGGTGCGCTTGTGGTTCATGAAGGATACCCGGCAGTCCTTGATCAGCAGGGAGAACGGAATCGTATCCAGGTCCTCCACCGTCAGCACACTGTTATTAATAGCATATACCCAGGCATCGAGAACCTTCTCCCGCAGGTTCTGATCTTGTATCCAGTCAATCTCAGGCCAGATTGCCAGGACTTTGTTACGCATGATCCCATCCTTTAAAGCATGTTATTGATAAATGTTGAATGATGAATGTTGATCGCTTTATAAGATTTAGGTTCTGCCTTGAGCGGTTTTTCTGGAAGTCGTGAATATGGCCGTTAATTCGTCGGCTTCTTTGAGTAATGGCTCAACTTGCTCTTTTTTCAATAAATTCTCCTCTATGATAAATTCGATCCAGAAATATGATTCGTCAGCCTCTTCAATGACAATACTCAACCTTGACACGAAACCAGCCTTGGACTGCGCCATGCAGGCAGCTCGATAATTAGAGGCAACCGACGTTGCACACCTAATCAGCTGCCCTTTAATATGTCTCCCTAAGGTCGAATTTGGAAGAGTATTAGCCAATTTCACGCATCGATGCGCAAAACCTTTTGTCCTCGTTTTTAGCTCATCACCCTTCATGCGTTTTTGAATTCTGATATTCCATCATTTGGGTGTTGTCATCAATTGTTGCGATCTTCTCGTCCTCATCTCCCATTCAACAATCGACATTCAACATTTATCATTACACCAATTTTTCCACTTTAAAAATGCTGTCCAGCACCGTCCCGTCCACCCACTTCACCACCCCGATCACCTGGTCCGTGAATGCCGGTTTGTCCGGCGGACCACCGCAGAGCTCCTCAACTTCTGCTTTTATCTCCGCGATGGGCCGTATCGGCAAACCGCTGCCCTTGGTCGCCTTGATGAGATCCTTCCGCAGGGGATTGATGGCGATACCCCGCTCGGTGACCACGACATCAATGAGCTCGCCCGGCCCGCAGAGCGTGGTCACCCGGTCCACGATGACGGGAATCCGATCCCGGAAGGAGGGGATCGGCAGAATGGTGCACTTGCTGAACAGGCAGTTCTGCCAGCCGCCGATGCCGTGCAGCAGGATGCCGTCCGAATGCGTCACCACGTTGGCGTTGAAGTTCACATCCACCTCCGTAGCGCCCAGCACCACCACGTCCACCATGCTGGCGAAGTTCCCCTTGCCGTGCCAGTTATAGGAGGTAAACGGTGAGGTGTCGATGTGGCGGGGGTTCTCCCGCAGGGAGCGCACGCCCTCGAGATCGAAGGTCTGGCCGTCCAGGATGAAATCGGTCAGGTCCTCCTCCAGCATCTCCACCAGGTATTTGGTGGAGCCGCCCCGGATGAAGCGGGCCCTGATCCCCTCTTCCTTCATCATCTCCTTCAGGTAGATGGCGAAGGCCAGGGAGGTGCCGCCCGCTCCCGCCTGGAAACTGAAGCCATCCCGCAGGATGCCCGCGGCGCGCACGAATTCAGCCGCCAGCTCCGCAATGTACTGGCGGTCGGGCGAGCGCGTAAGCTCGGTGGTCCCGGAGACGATCTCCTCCGGGTCGCCGATGCGCTCCACTTCCACCACATAGTCCACGTTCTGGCCCATGATCTGCCAGGGCACGCACGGGAAGGGCACCAGGTTGTCGGTGACCACGATGACTTTATCGGCATACAGGGAGTCCACGATTCCGAATCCCAGCAGTCCGCACGCCGACGGGCCCCGGTCGCCGGTAGCGTTCCCGAAGGGATCGGCCGTCGGGGCCGCTAGCACGGCAATGTCGATGTGCACCTCACCGTCCTGCACCGCCTGCCAGCGCCCACCGTGGCTGCGCAGCACCGCCAATCCCCTCATCTTCCCTGTAGAGGCAAACTCACCCAGTGGCCCGTTCATGGACCCCTCGATCCAGCCGATGACTCCGCTCTCCAGGTGCTTGATCAGCGGCTCGTGGCACGGGAAAGAGGCCGACGGAAACCACCGTACGTTCCTAACGCCCAGCTCAGCCACGGCGTCGAACACCTGCACCATCAGCAGGTCACCGTCACGGAAATGGTGGTGCGAGGAAATGGTCATCCCATCCTGCAGCCCGGCTTTCTTGAGCGCCTCCTTGAGCGATCCCACCCGCTTGTCACCATCAGGGGGATAGTCGGCGCAGCTGCGAATGGGCGGCGCCGCTTTGCGGCCTTGGGGCCGGTACTTGCCTACGCCTTGGTAGGGGATGGCCGGGGTTCCGTTCACCACCGTCGGCACCAACCGCCCGGCATCGTTCTCCACCAACTCGATTGTTCCACCAACCGCTTTCGCTTTCAAATGCTTACCTCCGCTTCATTCCAGTTATCCAACAGCTGCCCGAGTTCGGCCATCTTGCGGCCTTGGATACTTTATTCATCACTCCCCTTCTCTATCTCTTTCAATATGCGGACAAACGCATCATGGATATGAGGTAGCTCCTGATGCACGGTGTCGAAAACGCGCCTTAGGTTGACCCCAAAATATTCATGTATCACTTTGTCACGCATTCCGGCCATATCCCGCCAGGGGATGTCGGGATATTGACGTCGCACTTCTTCCGGTACGTGCTTGGCAGCTTCTCCAATGATTTCCAGGGCTCGAACCGTCGCAAAGACCGTCTTCTCATCCTTGGCAAAATCCTCAAAGTCTAGGCCTTCAATGAATTGCTGCGCCTTCTCCGCCGCCTCCTGGATGTCGCGGAGATAGTCGCTGTATACCCGCTTTGCCATCATAGCAACTGAACCTCCTCAAGGATGCGGCGCCCGATGGCCGGCTTCAGCGTCTCTTTCTCTACCAGGTCCACCCTGACGTCCAGCAGGTCGCTCAAATAATTCTCCAGGTGAACGAAACCCAGCAGACCGGGGCCGTTTTCATCAAACTCCACTAGCAGATCCAGATCGCTACTTTTGCCCTGCTCGCCGCGGGTCCAGGAGCCGAATACGCCCAGAGATTTCACCTGGTAGTGCTTCTCCAGCTCCGGTAGATGCCGGCGAAGCTTATCAATGATTTCACTCATCGCAGGTGAATCCCCTTGTCTGGGGGTTTGGCTTGTCCGGCGTTGAGACGGTCCTGTCCGGCGATCAGACGGACCTGTCCGGCGATCAGACGGATCACTCACGGTCATACCTCCCGGTCCCGGTATTAGCTACACCTTGTTGAGATTGCGGTCTGACGCGGCTCATTCTTCCGCCACCTGCTGTAGCTTCCCAATCCAGATCGGCTTCCAGTTCTCGGGCACCAGACCAATCGCCATTGCCAGATCCATCGTGCGCTGGGCCCGGCGGACCACCGGCGGATCGATCATTTTTGTACCCAGGGAGACCACCCCCAGCCCCTTGGCCCGGGCCTCATCAAAGGCCAGCACGATCTCCCCGGCTTGTTCAATCTCGGCTTCCGTGGGTGCAAAGGCTTCGTGGATCACCCGCACCTGCCGGGGATGGATGGCCCCCATCCCGTCGAAACCCAGGGACTTGGCCTCCAGGGCTGCCGCGCGCAGACCCTCCATGTCGTCCACATCACTGAATACCGTCCCGGACGCCTGCAGCCTGGCGGAGCGCGCTGCATTGACTACCATACTGCGAGCGAACAAGGACTCCTTCCCCTCCAGGGTACGCAGCGTCCCCAGATCAGCGGTGTAATCCTCCAGGCCGATCGCCAGAGACACGTTATTCGGGCTGGCGTGCGCAATCGCGGCGGCGTTGACGATGCCCAGGCTGCTCTCCAGGATCGGCATCAGGAAAATGGGCTCTTCCCGACCACAGGCCCGGCGGATTTCCTCGCTCCTGGCATCCACGGCCTGCACCTGCTCCGCCGACTCCGCCTTCGGAATCAGGAT
>JBGVTM010000229.1 GCA_041862535.1 Candidatus Neomarinimicrobiota bacterium
CTTCCAGCCGATCGTGATGCCATCGACTGAGCTGACTCATGACAGGTTCACCCGAACGCCCGATAAGTTCGCCGCCTACATCCAAGATAAGATGGAATACGAAAACGTAATCATCAATGTGGGCTTACGGCTGGACGCCTTTTGGGTCAACGGCCAAATCGCTATTGATCGAGAAGATCCTAACGTATACATGCCCTTCAAACTGGATCATAAGTATAAGGACTTGAACGGGGATGGAGTGATCGAGTTGAGTGAGCAGGTGGAGGAGAACGAATATAGCCTCGAAGAGCGGAAGGATTTCTGGTATCGAGCTGTCGAAGCCAAATATCAAGTCAGTCCCCGGTTTGGCATCGCTTACCCGATTACAGATCGGGGGGTGATTCATTTTTCTTATGGCATATTCCAACAGATTCCGGAGTACAGCCTGCTCTACAATGGGGATGAGCGGAAGGTCTCCAGGGCTGCCGAGACCTATGGCCCCTTCGGCAATCCTGACCTGAATCCCCAGCGGACAACGATGTACGAGCTGGGACTAAGCCAGCAATTGACGAATAACCTGGCGATCAACGTCACGGGATTTTATCGCGATATTCGGGACTGGATCTCTTCCAGTCCATCTATCCCCACGATTGTGGCCGGTGTCTCGTATGCCACCAGAATAAATAGAGATTTTGCGAATGTGCGGGGTATTACGGTTATGGTTGATCGGCGCCTGTCAAATCATTTTGCCTTCAAGGGTGACTATACCCTGCAGATTGTCGAAGGGACCAATTCCGCTCCGG
Organism: Candidatus Neomarinimicrobiota bacterium; assembly: GCA_041862535.1. Classification (NCBI taxonomy): domain Bacteria; kingdom Pseudomonadati; phylum Fidelibacterota; species Fidelibacterota bacterium. Next base: position 783 of record JBGVTM010000229.1, read on the forward strand.
AGGATGAGTTCTGGGCCCAATTGGAGGGTGCCGAACCTACCAGGCAGCTGGCCCCCTTGAACTGGGATCAGCGTCATACCCTGAATCTGAATCTTTTCTTTGGGTCTCCGGGTTTGGGTGCCAGTATCCTGGCCCGCTACAATTCCGGTCAGCCCTATACACCCGAGATCCTCACTGGTGAGCGCGTGGGGCGGAGTATTATTATGGGACTGGCTGAGAACAGCCGCCGCAAACCACCCCGCTTCACCGTGGATATCAATGCCTTCAAACAGTTCCAGCTGGGAGAAGGAGTTGTAAAGATTTCGACACAAATCTATAACCTATTTGATACCGATAATCCCTCCACAGTCTATTCTGACACCGGGGAAGCCGGGTACACTATCCGTCAGGTTCAGGTCACTCAAGCGGACAAGGGCTACTTCATCCGACCTGAATACTATGCTGAACCGCACCAGATATTGCTGGGAATCAGCTATGAATTTTAGTCTCTCCGGGCAAAGTAGGGTGATCCTCTCTCAACTCAGGCCTCTTATGAGGTATGTATTCGGAGCTTTCCTGATCTTCGTTTATCTGACGGGGCTCGATCTAAAAGCCCAGATCCTTGATCATGTGCCATCTGATCAACGGGGGAACGATGAATACCGCCGTTTCTCAAATATGGACGGCAATCGAATCCGGGCTTCCATTTTTAATAATGGCCTGAGTGGGGCTCCAAACGAGGAGCCTCAATCAATTCCATTCGAGTATCCTAAAAATAGTGACAAGATCTATGTATCCATCGTAGCCATATGGTTGGGAGGGGAGGTTACCGATGAAGACGGGAATGTGATTCAGATTGTGGATGTACCCATGTGGCGAAGCAGTCCGCAGGGAGATTCCTGGACCATGGAACCGGTCCATCCCGGGTTTCTCAATCCATACTCAGAAGAGCTCGCCCGGAGTGATGACGAATTCACCTGGCCTCCTGGTTCTGAAGGGGGCTGGCGGGATAAATGGGATGATCCGGTAGACCCCGGCTGGGTCGGTTCCTGGAATGGTTTCTTCGGTAAAAATATCTTCAATGCGGACGTGGAGATGTTTTACCGGACCAGCGACGACACTTATCACCGCTATAATTGTATACCTGATGAAACCGATCCCGATCGTGGCGGTATAGGACTACTGATGGATGTGCGGGTTCTCACCTGGACTCAAATTCTCATCAACGATGTTGTCTTTTTCATCTACGATATTAAGAACGATGGGACCAAACGTATCCCAAAGGCCTCGTTTCTCATCTTCCTTGCCGATTGGGTTGGAGGTGATGGTCTGGATGATGAACCCTATGTAGATATTCTAACCGACGTTGCCTTTTTGACTGATAGTGATCGCATTGGCACCGAGCCCTTCGGCACGGATCCAGTCGGTGTAGCGGCGGTGAAGTATATAGAAACGCCCGGTAATCAAGTGGATGGCATAGATAATGACGGCGACGCTGACGCATTTAAGCATCAGGGCCTGCTCATGGCGATAGATGGTGATCCTGGTGTACGCGTGCCCCATTTCACTGCTGCCGATTTTGAACCACGAAGCCTGCTGCCAGGAAACAAAATCGTTCTTATCGAAGAAGAGACTTTTGATCGGTACGTCACATTGTATCCCGAAGGGGGTGGCACGGTCGTTTCACTTGGCCGCGAAATCCAGCTGCCTGCCGGTGGAATCACGCTCGAAGAGGATACGGTTGCCAATTCGTTGGATGAGGACCTGGACGGGCTGATCGATGAGCGGTTAACCCTGCACTTAGAGCGTTTCGATGAGATCAGCGGTGAGGTAAGACCGGTTCGCTATATCAACTATTTATCCTTTGAGCCTGATGACACGGTAAAGAGAGGCTTTGTGGTTACTGGAACCGCTGCCGAATTGTCCTACGATAATGTGGCCCCCATGATCGACGAATCCAGGGACGATGGCTTTGATAACGACCAGGACTGGCGAATCTTGCAGAACGACACCGGTATGGATGGTGTTGGGGATACCGGTGATCCCGGGGAAGGTGACGGGGTGCCCACCAGCGGGGCCGGCACGGAGTTTCCCGGTGAAGCTAATATCGACAAGACCGACGTCTCCGAGACGGATTTAATCGGTCTGACCAGTGCGGTTCAGATCCCGGTCGGTTCGATCACATTTAATTCGCCGGATAGCTATTTCTGGAATCGTTTTATGGTTCCGGGCAATTTCGATCTGCCGCGACCCGTCGGCGAATACGATACCTACGTATCCAGTGGATTTTTCCCGCTTGATCCCGGCCAGCGGCAGCGCATGGCCGTATCCGTAGCCATTGCCGATGGAGGGATTGATAAAAACGCCGACATCGAAAGCGCTATCAGGAAGCAAGCGCATGCCACCCAGGCATACGAGGTTGACTATCAGTTCGCCCAGGCCCCCCTCCAGCCGAAGTTGAAGGCCGTCCCCGGTGATGGCAAGGTGACCCTGTACTGGGATGATATGGCGGAATACTCCTTTGATCGTTACATAGAGAGTCTGGGCGGTCAAGCCAACGACTTTGAAGGTTATCGCATCTATCGTGCCACAGATTCGGCCCTCGAAGATGCCCTGGTCATAACCGATGCCTATGGCACGCGGACCTTGATGCGACCGATCGCGCAGTTCGATCTGAAAGACAACATCACCGGTCTGCATCCTATCGATATCAACGGGATCAAATTCGACCTGGGAAAAGATACCGGAATTGTCCATTCGCACGTCGACAGCCCGGTCGTGAATGGCCAGCGCTATTTCTATATCGTCACGGCCTATGATTTCGGGTATGAAGCGGCGGAGATCGCTCCCACCGAGAGTCCGGTCCAGATTGATGTCGATCAGCAGGGGAATATTAAGACCGGTCGGAATGTGGCCGTGGTTCGACCCACGGGCCCGGCCGCCGGTTACCTGCCGCCCGAGGTGGAGTGGTTCGAGCATGTCGCCGGCAGTGCGACCGGGAAGATCGGCATCAGCCGTGTCATTGATCCGGTGAGTATTAAGGATGGTCATATCTACGAAATCACCTTCAGAGATACCATTATATCCGGGTCGACCGGGGATACACTCACTACACGTGATTTCACCGTTACAGATATCACAGAGAATAGTGTCAAAATCAGAAACAGTGTTCTGTTTGAAGAGGGAGATGAAATCCCGGTCATTGATGGATTCCAGCTGCAACTGGAAACCGAAAAATTTGTCACCCTGAATACGGAAAGCTCCGGTTGGAACCATGAAGAAGTCTTTCCCTTCACCTTCGAGCCGGTCACGTTTGTCGGCATAAGCGGTGAGAAACGGCCGAACGATTACCAGATTATCATCGGGGAACCGGGACTGTATACTTCGTATGATACCAGTCTTGGTTTTGCCACTCTGCCTGCTGTTTCGGTCAACCTCAAGGTAGTAAACCTTTTAAGCGGCAACGAAGTCGCTTTCGCCTTTGGTGACGTTTATGGAGCGGATGGGCTGTTCAATATAGACACCGCAAGTGCCAAAAATACCGACATAATTTTCCTGTTAGAGGAGGATGGCCGAGGAGGACTCACATATACCTGGCAGATCAGTCTTCTGCTCAAGCTTGGCGGTCGTAATCCGCAACCGGGCGATACCCTCGATATCCTGCTGCGCAAACCATTCCTCTCCGCAGATGTCTACCAGTTTAAAATGACCGGTTCGGCCTTGTCGGAAGACCTGGCCCGCGAGCAGCTGGACCAAATCCGCGTGGTACCTAATCCTTACCTAGCCGCCGAGTCCTGGGAACCCAGTAATCCTTACAGCAGTGGCCGTGGTCCCAGGGAAATTCATTTCATCAATCTGCCTCATCGCTGCACCATTCGGATTTTTAATGTGGCTGGAACTCTTATTGATATCATCGAGCATGAGGCGGAGCTCGAGAATGGCACCGCTATCTGGGACGTGCTGAGTAAAGAGAATCTGTCGATTGCCTACGGTGTCTATATCTACCATGTGGATGCACCGGGTGTTGGTCAGAAAACCGGAACGTTTGCGATCATTAAATGAGCCGGGATGATGCCGGATTGGGAAGGAAGTATCATTGGTGATTAGGTTCAAGGTCTTCATCGTTGGTCTGGCATTGGTGCTGATTCCCTCGACTGACGGGAAGGCCCAGGCTGTGAAAAAATTGGGGACCTCGGCAGCAACCTTTTTGCGCATCCCTGTCGGTGCCCGGGGTACGGCCCTGGGAAGCGCGTACGTCTCCCTCGCCGATGACGCCACCACCTTGTTCTGGAATCCCAGTGGACTGTCCCGACTCAGTGGTACGGCGGTTACCCTCGACTATGCGCCGTGGTTGCCGGGGCTGGATTTCAATTACCTAGGCCTGGCGATTCCTCTGGGGAATCTGGGAGGGTTTGGCATAAGCGTGACCAATCTCACTAGTGAGAAGATGGATGTAACTACGCCGCAGTTCCAGATGGGAACGGGTGAGACCTTTACGGCGGCCAGTCTCGCTGTCGGGGTTACTTACGCTCGAAGTCTCACCGATCGCTTCTCAATCGGAGCCACGGTTAAATATATCCAGGAACGAATATATAATTCCTACGCGAATGGTATCGGATTCGATGTAGGTACACTTTTCAACACGCCCCTCAGGGGAATTCGGCTGGGTGTAAGCATTGCCAACTTCGGTAGTAAGATGCAGATGGATGGCGAGGATCTGAACGTGAGGGTGGATATCGCCCCGGATCAAAGAGGTAACAACCAGACTATCGTCGGTGGTCTCAGGACTGATAAGTTCGACCTTCCCATGATCATGCGGATTGGTCTGTCCGCAGAGCTGCTGGAGTCTGACCAAATGCGGGTCACCTGGTTGATGGACGGTATCAATCCCAACGACAATGCCGCCGGTGTCAATATCGGTTTGGAATGTGCCTTATGGCGTGAGACCTTGGTCCTGAGAGGCGGCTATAATGATTTATTTCTGGAAGACAATGTACGCGGGTTGACCCTCGGAGCGGGACTTTCTATACCGTGGGCACGAGACCGAGGTATGTCGATAGACTATGCGTTTCAGGACTTTCAATACCTTGGAGGCGTCAATCGCTTCACTTTGAGTGTGGGATTTTAGTTCCTGGCGCTCTTCATCAGTCAGAGATGGAGAGCGCATAATCGAATAATAAAACCTGGCGGGCAATTAATAAATCCGCCGGAAGGGGGTGAACATGAACAGAAGCGTTATCAGCGGCCTATGCAGCAGAGTGATACTTCTTGGTATCCTCAGCGGAATTGCCACGCCGTTGATGGGGCAGGCAATTAACGTCACGATACAGTTTAATTCGGCAACCGTGCTGGACACACTTGGTGACCATCACTTTGTCCAAATCCGTGGTGAGCTCAACGGTGCGGAAGGGACGCTTCCGGATGGGAACAGCATTACCTGGAATTCAACTTCCGATTTGATCCTCGATAATATCGGCGGGGATTACTGGGAGAAAACCTTCCAGATGAATCCCGACGATACACTCGCGTACAAGTTCTGGACCGGATTCGATGCAACTACCGGCACGTCCGTTGTCTGGGACGGTTGGGAAGGTCCTCTCGTAAATCCGGACGGGTTGGGGGGCGACAACCGGATTCTGATAACGGGAGCGAGCGATACGATTCTTGTGGTTCAATATTATAATTCCTCAACGAGTTCGGTTGACCAGTACTGGCGGCCATACGAACCGAAACCGGATACCGTAGCCGTCTACTTCCGGGTGAACATGGCCGGTGCCGAAGAAAGAGGGGATTTCGACCCGGCTACCAATGGGCCGGTTATCGCCAAAGGTGGCTCACCATTGGGAGAACCGGACCCGTGGACGCAAATTGCCACCCTTATCAGGGAAGCGACCAGCGGCGTTGGTGGTTCGTTCTGGTCGGGTGCAGGCTACGTTGCCGTGGCGGATTTAAGTGCGGACGATCAGCAAGGGTTTAAATTCGTTTATGACGATGGCAGCGGTGGCGAAGTCTGGGAAACGACTGGTGATCGCACCTTCACCTTCTCGGCTGATCTCATTGCCGACGCAAGGGACACGACGATTCACTGGGCATATTTCAACGATCAGGGACCAACCGGCCTGACAGCGGTCAAGGCGACCGTAACCTGGCGAGTTGATCCTGGCGCCCTGGAGACTCTGGGCTTTTTCGATCGCTCGGTCGGCGACGCCATCTGGCTGGCCGGCCCGAAAGGATGGACCATTCCCAGTCAAGCCCTGCCCTTAACATACCAGCCAATACTTGGTCACTGGATTGCACAGGACCTTTTCGAGAAAATCCCCGGCGATGAGTTCCCTTACAAGTACGTAATTCGGTTTGACTCCAGCCGTGTGGATGAGACCAGTCCAAATTACATTCCGGGCCTCGATTTGACGGAATACTGGGAGGAACCGAGTGTTACCGGCGGAGCGAACCGGATGTATACCTACACGGATGCATCATCACAAGTTGTTGCAGGTGATTTCGGCAGAGATTACCAGTTCTTCAATAGTATTCCACCGGAAGGAGTATTGACCGATCCCATTACGGTTACCTTCAACATCGACATGGCCAATGCCGCGGATGCAGAGGTGAACACGGCTAATCCACTGTTCCGTCCGGGAGTGGACACAGCTTACGTTTTGTTTGAGGGATCGCTCATGGCGCTTTCCCAGGGCATGTCTCTATGGGGTGACGAACTCACCCGGGGCGTGATGTTGAGTGACGATGACGCGGACGGTGTTTATTCGGGCAGCCTGGAATTATCCGCTCCCACGGTTTACCAGGCTGGATTCATTGTCGGATACACCCAGGATGGTGGCTGGATAACCAACGGTGGTGGTTTGTTATATGGAAGGCGCTATTTCCAATTTATCTGGCCCGAATCACACGTACCTGATGGGGAGACGATCTGGCCTTCAGCCTATGACTTTCCGGTACTCGATTGGGTTCCAGGGAATCTGGCCGTCGAAACACCACCTGATTTTACTCAACCGCTGTCGGTTAATGAGCACGCGATCGGAGTCCCCGGGCAGTGGCGGCTGCAACCGAACTATCCCAATCCCTTCAATCCGACTACGATTATCGGATTCGAGGTAGCCACGACTGCGAAGGTAAACATTGCTGTCTATAATATCTTGGGGCAACGGGTTATGACATTAATTGATCGCGTCGTTGCACCGGGACACTATTCGGTGTTCTGGAACGGTATGGACGAATCAGGCAGCACGGTGGCTTCAGGAGTGTATTTCGTAAGAATGCATTCGGAGGAATTCAGTCAGGTGCATAAGATGACCCTGTTACGTTAAATGGGGAAGGAGGAATTTCAGGAGCGGACTGAAGATCCAATACTTGGATTACTCGGCAATCAGCTGAGAGGGGTGTGGCCTTCCTCTGGCCACACCCCTCTATTTCACTAATATCCGATTGTGGAAATGCAGCGTCATAGTCGTTCATATTCTTCCCGGTTGGCAGTAGCGGTCTTCATACTGGGGTGGCTGCCCGGGATCGTACATGGTGTAGATTCGCTCAACTTCATAGTTGGGGCTGATGTTTCGTACTTGAAACAGATCGAGGATTATGAGGGGACGTACACCGATGACGGCCTAGCCCAGGATGCCCTGGAGATATTTCGGCTCCACGGCTTTAACTATATCAGGCTGAAAATCTGGCATACGCCGGCTGAGCCCTACAATAACCTTGAAAAGGTCCGGATCATAGCCGGCCGGGCTAAAGAGCTGGGCTTCAAATTCCTCCTGAATTTCCATTACTCTGATTTCTGGGCCGATCCCGGCAAGCAGTATAAGCCTAAAGCCTGGAAAGATCTCCCTTCTTTTGAAATGCTTGAGGACAGCCTCTATCAATACACTAATCACACGATCATGGCATTAAAAAGCGCGGATGTGCTCCCGGATATGGTTCAGCTGGGTAACGAGATCAACTGTGGAATGCTGTGGCCGGAGGGACATGTCTGTGGCAGTGACAACACCTCTCTCCAGTGGTACCAGCTGGCCAGTCTGATCAATGCCGGTATCCGCGCCGTTCGGGACAGCCTTGGTCCCGATAACACCGTGAAAATCATGATCCATCACGCCAGTGGGGGTGATAACGGCGCCGTACGCTGGTTTTTCGATAACCTGTTTAGGCAGGGTGTGGACAGTGTCGACATAGACATTATTGGTTTATCGTTCTATCCCAAATGGCACGGGACCCTCGATGATCTGCGGGCCAACCTCTACGACCTGGCCAACCGCTACTACCAGGATTTAATCGTCGTGGAGACCGGATACCCTTGGACGCTGGCCAGTAAAGACGTCATCGGTAATATCTACGGCAGTCTGCAGGATCTGCATTCGGGCTATCCGGCAACCGTGGCGGGCCAGAGGGCTTTTCTGCTCGATTTAGGACAAATCGTACGGAATGTGCCCAACGGCCAAGGAAAGGGAATATTCTACTGGGAACCGGAGTGGATTTCCGTTCCAGAATTGGGTTCCGCCTGGGAAAATGTCACCTTGTTCGATTTCGATGGGGAGACCCTTGAATCTATCGATGCCCTCGCCTTGGATCCTTCCCAGATCCCTCGCATGAATGTGACGATTCGTCTGAACACCGCAGCCAATTATGACACGCTGTACCCGCATCATGTGGCCCAGATACGGGGGGAGATCACCGGATGCGGCGGGGGCTATCTATCCGACGGACGCAGGGTCTCCTGGGGGGCAGACTCCGATTTGCTGCTTCAGAATACCGGAGGCGATTACTGGACCATCACGCTGCCGATGTGCTCCGGAGATGAGCTGTCCTTCAAGTTCTGGTCCGGTTTGAATCGGCAGACGGGTACCTTTTTGCGCCTGGGATGGGAGGGGCCGGTCACACCGTACGATGATCCGGCAGGGAATACCAGGATAGTGGTAGTCGGGGAGTCCGATACGACGCTGCCGATTCAGTTTTATAACAGCACAGGAGAGAGCGTTACTCAGTACTGGCGTCCATACCCGGTATACGATGACTCCGTGGCGATTTTCTATCGGGTGAACCTTGGTCGGCTGATGGATTCGGGCCTATTCGAGCCGGATGTACATGGACCGGTAGGAGTTAGGGGCGATCCACCACTGTCCTGGGACGAAACCCGACTGCTGTTGACCCGGGAAGTGAACAGCGTTAACGGTGGTTCTTTCTGGTCAGGAGTGTTTTATATACCCCACGACGCCCTTGGGGATGGATTCCAGCAGGAATATAAGTTTCACATTGAAAATGCCGATTCGGATGGATTGGAAGAGGGGGCGAACAGGGTGCTCTCTATCAGGCCGGACTTTGAGGCAACGGATACCACTTTACACTGGGTCTATTTTACACAGAAACAGCCAGTTGCTATTCAGGACGATGCCAGATTGGCTCCAGTTGAATATTCTTTAATGCCTGTTTACCCCAATCCCTTTAATACTTCCACGGTAGTCACCTACCAAATTCCGGACAGGTCCTACCTGGCTATATCGGTCTACGACTTGCAGGGGCGACTGGTCCGCCAACTTGATAGCGGCATAAAAGAGCCCGGCACACACACATTAAGTTGGAATGGTGAAGATAGTAACGGTGTAGGTGTTGCATCTGGTGTTTACTATCTGGTCTTAAAGACCGGGGGAAGCAGCTTCACCAGGAAAATGGTGTTATTGCGATAATTATCGGTTGAGTTAACAACCAGTCCTTGTATCCGTTAAAAGGAGGGTCACTATGTACCGTATATTCTCCGTCATCATTATTATTAGTGTCCTCGCGGCCGGGACGAGTTGCGATCGTAAAACCACTGCAGGCAGCAACGATTCCCTCATCGGTGGCGACGTGTCTTTTCTAGCCGAAATTGAGCATTATGGGGGACAGTTTTACGATGGCGAGGAGGCACGAGATGCCATCTCGATTTTAAAAAGTCATGGCTTTAATGCTATTCGGCTTAAGCTGTGGCATACCCCAGCTGGGGATTTTAACACCCTTGAAAAGGTGGCTGAGATGGCCAGGCGGATCAAGGCTCAAGACATGCACTTCCTGCTCAATTTTCACTATTCCGATTTCTGGGCCGATCCGGGCAAGCAGTATAAACCCAAAGTCTGGGAAGGGTTGCCCTTTACGGTACTGAAGGATAGCCTTTACCTTTACACCAAGAGCGTGATAACCACTTTGAGGAATCAGAACACTCTTCCTGAAATGGTGCAGCTAGGGAATGAGATCCGTCCGGGCATGCTATGGCCTGATGGGCGGGTTGGCGGAGAGTATGATACGAAGGAGCAGTGGAATCAGCTGGCCCAGCTGCTGAAGGCGGCACGGAAAGGTGTGCTGGATTGTTTAAGGGAAGGTGAAGAAATCAAAATCATGATCCACATAGATAACGGCGGCAGCAATCGGATATGCAGATGGTTTTTCGACAACGTTCGCGAGCAGGGGGTGGAGTTTGATGTAATCGGATTGTCGTTTTATCCTAAGTGGCATGGGACATTCGACTCCCTGAAGGCCAACCTGGCCGACCTGGCAAATCGTTATGCCAGAGATATCATTATTGTTGAGACGGCCTATCCCTGGACGCTTCAGTGGGCGGAACGCGACGGCTTTGATAAGGGACATAATATCTTCGGCACGGATGCTGATCTGCATCCCGGCTATCCACCGACTCTGGATGGGCAGAAAGCCTTTTTCAGAGAACTCCGTGCTATTGTTCAGGGTGTCCCTGGCAATCATGGGAAAGGTATCTATTATTGGGAGCCGGAGTGGATTTCAGTTGAGGGTCTGGGTTCGCATTGGGAGAACGCGGCACTGTTTGACTTCGATGGGAAAGTACTGCCTTCCATTGATGCTTTTACAGGGATTGAGTAGTGGTATATAAAGTTCTCGCTTAGAGATCATCCAGGAGCATGGGCAATGGCCACTGACAGATATCACAACCGGCGTATGGCGTTGCGATTTGGAATTGCAGCTTTCGGGCTGGTAGTCCTAACTGGCTGCCTGCCCCCCTGGCAAAAGAAGATCGATTGGAATCGGTATATCGAAAATCCGCAAATGTTTGCGGAGAACCAGGAGCCAACCCATGTGCCGTTAATCCCCTTTCCTGACGTTAGGACTGCCCTTAATGGTGACTGGGAAGCCTCACCCTGGTATCTCTCGCTGAACGGTACCTGGAAATTCGGCTGGTTCAAGAATCCGCTAGAGGTTCCATCCGACTTCTACCGGAAGAGTTTTAAAGCCAGTGAGTGGGGGAATATCCGGGTTCCGGGTGTCTGGCAGACACAGGGCTACGGGCATAACATGTATCGCAATGTTCCCCAGGCCCTGGCTCCTTTCGATCCGCCTTTCGTGCCTGACAGTCTGAATCCAACCGGCTGCTACCTGCGCCCGTTCGTGATTTCGGAATCCTGGGAGGGCCGGCGGATCTTCCTCCATTTCGAGGGGATGAAGTCGGCGGCTTTCGTTTATTTGAATGGTGAATATGTTGGTTACGATCAAGGGGGAATGACCCCGGCTGAATTCGATGTCACGGAATATGTACGGACTGGGAGTAACCTCCTGGCCGTTGCTGTTGTCCGCTGGTCGGACGGCTCCTACCTTGAAGACCAGGATATGTGGCGTTTTGCAGGGATTTATCGGGATGTGTATCTGTTCGCTGCGCCGAAGGTTCACCTGCGCGATTTCTTCGTTCAGGCCACACTTGACAGTGCCTGTATCGACGGTGGCCTCAGCATTGATGCCATTCTGCATCACTATGGATCGGGCAAGGTGAAAGAGTATTCACTGGAAGCAGAGCTCTTCCCCTCCGATAAGGGTAGACCATCGATTCTGCATCTCAAGAAGTCGTTCAGTCTGGATCTAGAGGACACGCTTCGTCTGAGCGCCGCCGTATCCGCGCCTCATCACTGGTCGGCTGAGAAGCCTTACCTGTATACCTTGATACTTAAAGTACTCGATACGCAGGGTGAGGTTATAGAAGCCATACGTGAGCGGGTGGGTTTTCGGCGCTTGGAGATAAAGAACGGGCAGATGCACGTGAACGGCGTCGCCATTGATATCAAGGGGGTAAACCGCCACGAACATGACCCCAGGTACGGGCGTGCGGTGCCGCGGGAGGTGATGATCAAAGATATAACGCTTATGAAGCAATTCAACATTAACGCCGTCAGGACATCCCATTATCCAAACGATCCCGAGTGGTATTCACTCTGCGACGAATACGGCATATATGTTCAGGATGAAGTCAATGCGGAATGCCATTATGCCGAAGACTGGTTTGCTGACCAACCGGAATGGGTGGACGCCTATCTTGACCGCTTTTCCCGCATGATTCAACGCGATAAGAACCGTCCCTGTGTCATTATGTGGAGCACAGGCAATGAATGCGGTTTGGGCATGGCTCATTACGCCATGGCCGAATTCGCGGAAAAGAATGATACGACACGGTTTTTATATCACCAGTCTAATAGGCCACCGGGGGAGGCCCCTTATGTAGATATAATCGGTCCGAGATACCTGAGCCCATCCGAGCTGCAACAGCTGGGCGAGTCGCCTGGTAAACCGGTCGTGATGGGCGAATACAGTCATGCCATGGGCAATAGTGTCGGTCATCTCGATGAGTTCTGGGAGGCCATCCATTATTATCCTCGCCTCCAGGGGGGCTACATCTGGGACTGGGTGGATCAGGGGCTCACGGACACTTTGATCACCACCCCGGATCTCTCGGCACTCCAGGTTCGTTCGGCGCTTATGGGTCGCCCGCAGATCGTAGCAGGTAAGCTTGGCAAGGCATTGGCACTAAGTGGCCTGGATGACTGGGTTGAGGTGTATAACGATCCCGTCTTTGATCAGGTTGGCGACCAGCTCACCCTGGATGCCTGGGTATATCCACGGCTGTGGTTTAACGGCAATCCCATCATAACTAAAGGAAGTGAGCAATACGGTCTCATTCAATCAGACCTCGACAGCCTGGAGTTTTATGTGCATCTCAACCGACACATAAGGGTTAAAGCATCCTTGCCGGAAGATTGGTATTACAAATGGCACCACGTGGCCGGTGTTTATGATGGTCAGATGGTCCGGATCTACATCGATGGGGAAAAGCGCGCTTCCAGATCTGCCGAAGGGTTGATAAAGCGGAGCATATATCCGGTTAATATTGGAAGGGATGCTCAGCGACAGACTGATCAATTCCCGGGCTGGCTGGCGAATATGATCGTTGATCGGGTCCGGATCCACGGCGCGGCTTTAAACAGCGATGACCTGCTCGCATTGGAGGGGCCGGTCTCGTCCACTTTGCTATGGCTGGAATTAGACCGGTATGAACGATCTGGAGCCTATTTCAGCTATGGCATAAGTCCTTTCTGCATCAACGGGCTGGTCTTTGCTGATCGTGAGGTGCAACCTGAATTGTGGCAAGTCAGAAGGAGTTACGCCCCTGTGCGAGTAATGCCCATAGATTTAAATAGCGGGCGTGTTAAGGTCATGAATTATTATGATTTCACAGACTTATCCGAGCTGGAGTGTATCTGGGAGATAACAAGAAATGGTGAGATCATCGAGAATGGTTCTTTGCCCCTCTCCCTAGCTCCCAGGTCTGATAAAATCATACCTCTCCCTTATCGTTTACCATCGCCTGAGACTGATGCGGAATATTTCCTTAAAGTGGCATTCCGGCTCAAAGAGCCAATCTCCTGGGCACCGATGGATCATGAGGTTGCCTTTGATCAATTCAAACTGCCGATACTTCTATCCCGCCCGCAGTCCCGATCATCGTCACCCCTTGCAGTAAAAGAAGTAGGGAATCAGATTCGGGTTGAAGGCGATGATTTCACCTATCTTTTCGACCGAGATGCAGGCACGCTGGTATCCATGAAGGTGCGCGATCGTGAATTATTCCAGCAAGGACCAAGGCTCAATCTCTGGCGAGCACCGATCCCGAACGAGATGTCCGACTGGGGAGAGGCTGAAGCGCTTGACTGGTATGCAATAGGGCTCGATGGCCGGGATGAGCGCGTCGAAGAAGTGCGGGTTGAGCGGCCGGCACGCGAAAAGGTGGTGATCACTTGCAAGACACGCTGCAAGGCGAGCGACCTTATAACAGGTTATGAAAATCGCTACCGATATACCGTGAATGGTGCGGGGGAGATCATCCTCGAGCACCAGGCCACTCCTTTCGGAGATTTCTTGATCCGCTGGCTGCCGCGGTTCGGAATTCAGATGCACCTGCCCGATAGATATAAGCGGATCACCTGGTTCGGCCGCGGTCCTTTCGAAACGTATCCTGACCGGAAAACCGGAGCCGAAATTGGTGTGTATACAGGTACACTGGCCGAGCAGTATGTACCGTATGTTGTCCCCCAGGATCATGGAAATAAGACCGATGTCAGGTGGATAAAACTTGAGGATAGTGACGGCTTCGGATTAATGATCACGGCTGATTCCGTTATGAACGTAAGCGCCACTCCGTATGATAATCTTGATCGCGCCCGGTACGCCTTCCAGCTTCATGAGGCTGGCTCGGTAATTCTAAACATTGACCATAGAATTACCGGTGTAGGCGGCACACCGGTCCCCACTCGCCCTCGATACCGCACTTATCCCCAGGAATACTCCTATTCGATTACACTTAAACCCATCTCAGGTGGTGCAGACTGATAAGAATTTATATAATCCTTTTACAAACTGATATAGCAGTATTTATGCCTTTGAGCCCCGGTCAAATACTGCGTAGGCATTTTTCGGGCTTTCCTCGCTGGAAGGAAGAGATGGTGTCTGTATCCAAATTGTATCCCAAATCAGCACATTATTCCCTAGATCTACATGTGTTTCCCCGAGCAGTATCTCGCGCAGATCTTTAGCGGCACAGACCAGGAATCCCTTTCAAAGCTCACCAAGCATGTCCTGGGGGCGGGGAAGGGGCTAGCCTTTCAGGCCTGAAAACGGCTGATTTGCAGATCCGGGTTGAATACGCGACCAGGGCTACCAACAGCTGACCCGCAAACTGCTTGTCAGATGCTCAACTTGGCAACCGAGGTTTCCTTGGACCATCCAATCTTTCTTCTCCCGGGTGTCCCTTTCCATCTCACTATCAGCCATAATTCCCATCACATCGTGCCTGCGGAACTATTGAATAAATATCAGTAAAACATTAGATTTCAGTAGATATTATATATTATCTGAGGGTCATATCTGATCTTCTTGAAGGGAGTTATTAGTGATCCGGGCAATATACGGTTGCCCTAACCTGTTATTATACTCGAGCCCCATCCTCCGGACTCACAACGGAATTTCACACCTAAAATCCGTCTTCCTTTCATCCTCTCCCGTTCTCCAAGTGTTATCGGAGGTCTGCCCATGAAGACAGCTGGCATCCAGTTCCTACTCTGGTTCCTTTGTTTTACGGCGATACTCTGTGCTCAGCGGAATGAATCGCTCGCAGTCCTGGATCTGGAAGGCCGCGGCATCTCGGCCGCCGAAACTGCATCCTTAACCGACCGGCTGCGATCCGAGCTGGTCAAGACGGCGGAGGTGACGGTCGTTGAGCGGGGGCAGATGAACCGGATCCTGACGGAGCAGGACTTCCAGCTCACCGGCTGCACCTCGGACGAATGCGCCGTGGAAGTGGGCCAGCTGCTGGGTGTCTCGCAGATGGTCGCCGGCTCCATCGGCAAGCTGGGCAACACCTATCTGCTGGATATCCGCATCATCAACGTGCAGACCGGCGCTATCGTCGAGACCATGACCCGCAACTACCGCGGCGAGATCGACGGCCTCATCGAACAGATCGAGTCCCTGGCCTGGGACATCGTAGGCAAGCCGAGACTGGAAGAGATCACACTAATGGAGGAAGAGCCCGAGCCGGTTCCTGAGCCCGAAGAGGTGGCCCAACCGAAGAAGAAGTCACGCTGGCTGCTCTACGTGGCCGGGGCTGCTATCCTCGGCGGTGGGGCGGCGTACCTGCTCACGAGCGGTGGCGCGGCACCACCCGTATCAGATATCCCTCTGCCACCCCAACTGCCGCCGGTGGAGTGAAGGGAGAGTGTAGATGGAGGTCGAAATAAAAAAATCATCCTGCCCGGTCCTGATGCTATGCTTCGCCATGCTAATACCGCACCTTGGCCTGGCCCAATCCTGGATTAGTTCTACTTCTCCATCGCGCAACGCACTCAATAGCGACAAGTCCACAAATATCAATATTGAATTCTCTCAGGATATTAATTCAGCTACGCTTACAAATTCTACGATCAAAGTGAATGGCTCACAGAGTGGCCTGCACACCAGTACCGATATCAACTATAATGCTGGTACAAGAATAGTGGTTTTCAATCCTGACACTGATTTCAAAGTTGGTGAGTTTGTATCTGTAACACTTACTACAGGAATAAAGAACTCCGGTGGAAGCTCGATGACGACGCCTTACATCTGGACGTTTGCGATAGGGACAACTGCTGGAACAGGGATGTTTGGAAGTGCGGGAAGTGTAAGTGTTGGAGATCTACCCAAGTCGATTGCCACAAATGATTATGATGGAGACGGGGACCTGGACATGGCTATTGCCAATTGGTCTTCACATAACGTCTCGATTGTAATGAATGATGGCAATGGAAATTTCACCGTTAACTCAACAATAAATGTAGGGAATTACCCAACATCAATAATAGCAGCGGATTTCGATGCCGACGGAGACGCAGATTTGTCGGTCTTGAATAATGGCTCGAAAACAGTATCCATTCTGAAAAATAATGGGAGTGGTACATTTTCTCAATTTTCATCGGCTAACACTGGTTCGGCAGGAGGCAACAGCCTGGCTAATGGAGATTTTGATGGAGATGGGGATTTAGATTTAGTTGTGGTTGAGACTTCTTCCACTGAAGCTGAATCCATAATTCTTCGTAACGATGGTATCGGTAACTTCGCTTTAGAACAAACCCTCCTGTTTAGCACGAGACTCTTTTCCGCCACCCCAGGTGATTTTGATGGGGATGCTGATCTAGATCTGGCCTTTTCACATAACGTCGCAACAGTGACAATTATGGTGAATAATGGGAGTGGTAATTTCACATTAGGCTCGACCCTTTCGGTGGGTGACGGCACTCGAGGAATTACCAATGGGGATATCGACAATGACGGCGATTTAGACATCTGTGTAGTAAATACCAACTCGAACACTGTCTCGATTCTCAAGAATGACGGGACTGGTACTTTCATTGAAGACTCAACGCCATCCGTCGGTGCTAGCCCTCAGGCCATAGCTATCGGAGATTTTGATAGCGATGGAGACTTGGATTTAGGGACAGCAAACTATGGATCGTCAACAGCCTCAATCCTGAAAAATGATGCGGCCGGGAATTTCACCCAAACACTAACAGCATCCATCGGAAATCAACAAAATTCAATAACCACCGGCGACTTCAATGATGACGGTGATCTCGATCTGGCAATCTCACATGCAGGCGCAGGAATTTCAATACTAGAGAATGATCAACCCCCCTTCACCGACCTGGGGCTGATCATTCCCGCCGTGCGCGACGGCGACGTGGCTTGGGCTGATTATGACAACGATGGCGACCTGGACTTCCTGATCACCGGCCACGATGGTACCAACCGCGTGACGGCACTCTACGCTTATACGGGGGCCGGATTCTCGGCCGTGTCGACCAACCTGCCGGCGGTGAACTACAGCATTGCGGTTTGGGGGGACTACGACGGTGATGGCGACCTGGACCTGTTCCTCTATGGAAATTCGGATGCGGGTGCGATCAATGATATCTACCGCAACGACGGCGGCGGGACGTTTACGCCCATCAGCGCCGGGCTGGCCGTTGAAACCTCCGGGTCGGCGGCTTGGGGAGACTTGGACAACGACGGCGACCTGGATCTGGTCTTGCATAACACCCTCTACCTGAATGAGAACGGGACCTTCTCGGTCTTCACGACTAACCTGACCAAGACAGTTTCCGTGAGTTTGGGTGACTACGATAACGACGGTGACCTGGATATCCTCCAGGGCGGTGTATGGGTCGGCAATACCACCGCCCTGTACCGCAACGACCTGAACGTTCTGGGCACCTTCACCCAGGTCAGTACCTCCATCACGCCACTGGGAGACGGTACGGTGGCCTGGGGCGACGTCGACAACGACGGTGACCTGGACGTATTGCTGGCTGGCTATAATGCCAACGACCGCACGGAGGTATGGCAGAACTCTGCGGGGGTGTTTACCTATGCCGCCGGGTTCCAGGAGATCGTGTACGGCGAAGGAGCTTGGGGTGACTATGATAATGACGGTGACCTGGATATCCTGACGACAGGCGCCTACGGTAGTGGGGCGTATACTGATATCTACCGCAACGACGCGGGTTCATTCACCAAGGCTGTTTCTTTAACGGGATTGCGGGAATCGGACATCGCCTGGGGCGACTACGACGGCGATGGAGACCTGGATATCCTTTCCAACGGGCAGGACGCCTCCAGCATCCGTCACTCCATCGTCTACCGCAACAACGCCACCACACCCAATACAGCCCCCACCGTGCCGGGCGGTATGAACGCGTCATTATCTGGCAGCCAGGTGGATTTCAGCTGGGGCAGTGCTACCGATACGGAGACGGCCACGCCCGGTCTAACCTACAATCTGCGGGTCGGTACAACACCAGGCGGCAGCCAGATCATGCCTGCCCAGGCGGACGCGGCTACCGGTTTCCGGCGGATTGCGGCCCTGGGCAATACCAACCACGATACCACCTGGACCCTCTATGACCTGCCTGATGGTACTTACTATTGGTCGGTGCAGGCGGTGGATGCAGGCTTCGCCGGTTCGGCCTTTGCCTCGGAACAGACATTCTTGGTGGCTGTTCCCCCCGCCGCTCCCACCAACCTCGCCGCCACCCCCGGCAACCAGCAGATCACCCTTACATGGTCCGCCAACACCGAGCCGGACCTGAGCCACTACCTCGTCTACCAGGGCAGCACCAGCGGCTTCGATACCACCGGTGCGGGAGTGGGACAGACCAGCGACACCATCTTTACCGTCGCTAGCCTGAGCAACGGCACACCTATTGGTTCGTGGTAGCAGCAGTAGACAGTGCCGGGAACCAGGGCGCGGCTTCCAACGAAGTAAGCACCTCTCCTGTAGGTCTCGTCGCTTATTACCCCTTCAATGGCAACGCCGACGATGAAAGCGGGAATGGACACAACGGAACCATTTCAGGTCCTAGCTTAACAACAGATCGATTTGGGAATGCAAACAGCGCATACCAGTTTGTTGGAATAGATGGGGTAACTGAAGACCACCGGATAGATATTGGTGTTGCCTCTACCATTGTGCCGGAGGGTTCGGATTTAACCTATGCGAGCTGGATAAAATCGTCAGGGATGACGGGAGTTCATACTGTAGTAAATACAGAAACGGGCGAGCCAAAAGGATTTGGACTGTGGTATGACCCTGGTGTTGGAGGCGTATTTACAGCATTTATCAGCGATGGTACTTTTCCGATACTCAGGATTGATACAAGCTTGGTTCCAACAGGCAAATGGAATTATGTGGTTATGACTTGGTCGTCCGCAGATAGTCTTCGTCTATATATCAATGGTGCATTGGAAGGCACGGCATATAAGTCCCAATGGACTTACGGCACTGACTATACTGCTCACATATTCATTGGCGGCGCTATGATGGGAGTATCAGGTGCACAAAACTCATTTAACGGGACACTAGATGATGTTCGCATATACACGAAAGTTTTGACCTCATCGGAAATACGCAATCTTTACCTGGGAGGCCCACCCTTGGCCCCCACCAACCTCATCGCCGCCCCCGGCGACCAGCAGGTGAGTCTCACCTGGGACGCGAACACTGAGGCGGACCTAGCTAAGTACCGCATCTATCGGGACACCGCCTCACCTGCCTCTACTCTCATCGACAGCGTGGTCGGCTCCCCGCCGGATACCTTCTACACTGACACCGGCCTGAGCAACGGGCAGGAGTATTTCTACCGCATCTCGGCAGTGGATGAAGCGGGGAACGCGAGCGGGTATTCGAGTGAAGATAGTGCTACGCCCGTAGATGTGACACCACCCCCCTTCCCGCCGCCTGCCAGTCTCATCGCCACCGATGGCACCGTGAAGAACTTCCAGAAAATCAGTGACACCGCAGGCGATTTCACAGCCACTCTGGATGATGATGACCAATTTGGCGTTTCGGTAGCCGCCCTGGGCGACCTGGACGGTGACGGGGTCACCGACCTGGCTGTAGGAGCCTATGCGGATGACGACGGCGGGATTGGCCGGGGGGCCGTGTACGTACTTTTCATGCAGACCAATGGGACCGTGAAGTCGTGCCAGAAGATCAGCGACACGGAGGGCAGCTTCACCGCCGTGCTGGATGATGTTGACGGCTTCGGCGTCTCGCTGGTGGCCATAGGTGACCTGGACGGTGACGGCGTCACTGACCTGGCTGTGGGAGCTTGTTATGATGACGACGGCGGGACTAGTCACGGAGCAGTGTATGTACTTTTCATGCAGGCGGATGGCACGGTGAAGACTTTCCAGAAGATCAGCGCTACGGAGGGCAGCTTCACCGCCACTCTGGATGACTTAGACTACTTCGGCGTCTCGGTAGCCTGCCTGGGCGATCTGGACGGTGATGGAGTCACGGACCTGGCCGTGGGAGCCCATCATGATGACGACGGCGGGGCTGATCACGGAGCAGTATACATACTGTTCATGAACACCGATGGGACGGTGAAGTCTTTCCAGAAGATTAGTGACACGGCCGGCAACTTCACCGCCACGTTGAATGTTTTAGACTCATTCGGCGCCTCGGTTACCGGCCTGGGTGACCTGGACGGTGATGAGGTGATGGACCTGGCTGTTGGAGCCTATGCGGATGACGACGGTGGTATTTATCGCGGAGCGGCGTACGTGCTTTTCATGCAGACCAATGGGACGGTGAAGTCCTACCAGAAGATCAGTGATACCGAGGGCAACTTTACCGCTGTGCTGGATGATTACGACTACTTTGGCGGCTCGCTGGCCGCCGTTGGTGACCTGGACGATGACGGGATCACCGACCTGGCTGTAGGATCCTATTATGATGACGACGGCGGGACTGACTACGGAGCATGGTATGTACTTTTCATGCAGACCAGTGGGACGGTGAAGTCCTTCCAGAAGATCAGCAACACGGCGGGCAACTTCACCGCTACGCTGTATAATGGTGACAACTTCGGCAAATCGTTGACGGCCATAGGTGACCTGGACGGTGACAGTGTGACAGACTTGGCCGTTGGAGCCTGGTATGATGAAGACGGCGGGCCTGACCGGGGAGCGGTGTATGTGCTGTTTCTGCAGGATGCACCCCCCGCCACCCCCGCCAACCTCACCGCCGCTCCCGGTGATGGGCAGGTCACCATCACCTGGGATGCCAACAGCGAGGTGGACCTGGCCAAGTACTGCATTTACCGGGATACCTCCTCACCGGCCTCCACTTTGATCGACAGCGTTGTGGGCTCCCCGCCGGATACGTTTTACATGGACAGCAATGTGAGCTATCTGCTCACCTATTATTACCGGGTTACGGCAGTGGATAATGCCGGGAACGAGAGTGGATTTTCTAGCGAAGACAACGCAACGCCGTTACCTACGCCCCTTCAACAGGACTCGCTGGCCTTGGTAGTACTATATGACAGTACCGGGGGTCCCGGCTGGATGACTGGTACCAATTGGCTTACCGGGCCAGTATCGACTTGGCATGGGGTGACCGTTGAGACCGGCCGGATTACCATGCTTGAATTGCGCAACAATAACCTGTCTGGCCTCATCCCCACCGCTATCGGTAACCTTACCGGCCTGACTTTTCTTAGCCTTCGTGAAAATCAAATCACCGGTGATATCCCCGTTGAGATCGGCAATCTCTCCGACATGACTGGTCTTGATCTTGGTTGGAACCAACTTACCGGATCCATCCCCTCTGAGATCAGTAGTCTGGCAAGTTTGTCGTACCTTTATCTCAGCCACAACCAAATCACCGGTAATATCCCCACTGAGATCGGTAATCTGGCAAGTCTGACGTCTCTTTATGTCAGCTACAACCAACTCACCGGCCCCATCCCCACCGGGATCGGCAGCCTGTCAAGCTTGACGACGCTTAAACTAGCTCGTAACCAACTTACCGGTCCTATCCCTACTGAGATCGGTAGCTTGACTAGTCTAACCCAGCTGTTGCTTGGCGGGAATCAACTTACCGGCCCCATCCCCACCGAGATCGGCAGCTTAACCAATTTGACGGACCTATCTCTTTGGGGTAACCTATTGACAGGACCTATCCCTAGCTGGATCGGTAGCCTGTTAAGCTTGACGAAGCTTAAACTATCTGATAACCAACTAACCGGTCCTATCCCTACTGAGATCAGCAGCTTGACTAGTCTAACTCAGCTGTTACTTGGCGGGAATCAACTTACCGGTCCCATCCCCAGCGAGATCGGCAGCCTGACCAATTTAACAGAGTTATCTCTTGCGAGTAACCAGTTGACCGGGCTTATCCCCAACTGGATTGGCAGCCTGAATAATTTGACATATTTAAATCTTGGGAACAATCAGTTAACCGGCACTATCCCTGATGAAATCGGCAACCTGACCAGTTTAGAGCGTCTGCATCTTGGTGGGAACCAACTTACCGGCCACATTCCCATCGGGATCGGCAGCTTAGCCAACTTGCAGGAGATTGGCGTTCACAGCAACCATCTCACCGGTCCCATCCCGCCGGAAATAGGCAACCTCAGCGCCTTGACCTCATTGTCTCTAATGTATAATCAACTGAGCGGAGCCGTGCCTCCAGAAATCGCTAACCTACCTCTTCTACAGATTTTGGAGCTGCGTAACAACCAGCTCACCGACCTGTCCGATCTTTCCGGTATCGATTCCCTCAATACGCTGACTGTGGAGTACAACCAACTAACCTTCGAGGATATCGAGCCCAATATCGGAGTACCAAGAACCCTCTTCACCTATGCTCCCCAGGACAGCGTGGGTATTGAGGGAGATACTACTGCTACTTTAGGTAATCCTTTTACACTAGTATTAGTTGTCGGTGGGCAGAATAACCAGTACCAGTGGCGGAAGGATGGTGTTGACATTACAGGAGCTAACGCCAGCACCTACAACATACCGGTGGTTGATTACGCTGATACTGGTGCTTATTCCAGCGTTATTACCAATTCTCTCGCGACTGACCTGATTCTCTACAGTCGGCCAACAAAGGTTACTGTGGTCGACCTACCCCCCGCCGCCCCCACGAACCTCACTGCCGCCCCCGGCAACGGGCAGGTCACCCTCACCTGGGATGCCAATACCGAAGCCGATCTCGCCAAGTATCGCATCTACCGGGATACGACGTCGCAGGCTTCCACCCTGATTGACAGCGTGGTTGGTACCCCACCAGACACATCCTACACCGACATCGGTCTTACTAACGGGCAGGAGTACTTCTACCGCATCACGGCGGTGGATAGTGCGGGGAATGAGAGCGAGAATTCGAATGAGGTGAGCGCAACGCCGGTAAACTATCCTCCCGTAATCACTTCACCGACCACGGCAAGCGCCACCGAGGATGAGTACTTCAGTTACCACGCCACAGCTGCCGATCCAGAAGACAGCACCGTCATCTTAACCTTCGACCTATTGCCATCCTGGATTGAGGCCGCGGCTGATAGTGTCTTCGGGACTCCCCTGGAAGGGGCGGTGGATACCTCCTTCCGGGTGATTGCTTCCGATGGCGAGCTGTATGACACCCTGATAGTCACAGTGACGGTTACTCCGGTGAATGATCCGCCGGTAATCACCTCAGCGCCCACGGTGCAGGCTACTGAGGATAAG
>JBGVTM010000230.1 GCA_041862535.1 Candidatus Neomarinimicrobiota bacterium
AGCTGGTGCTGGAGTTTCTCCTCCTTAATCATCCGCTAGACTGTCCGGTGTGCGACCAGGCAGGGGAATGCTTCTTGCAGGATTATTCCTTCAAGTACGGCCATGCTCACAGCCGGTTTATTGAAGAGAAGCGGGTTCGACCTAACGAAGAGTTGGGTGCTGGAGTAGTCATCAACCATAACCGCTGCATCATGTGTACCCGTTGTGTCCGCTTCACTCAAGGGATCAGTGGAACTGGCGATCTCTTAGTGAAGAACCGAGGTTATTATAGTAAAATTGCTGTCTTCGATGGGAAACCGCTGGACAACCCACTGGCTGGCAATGTGGCGGACATCTGTCCGGTCGGCGCTCTGCTGCTGAAGGACTATATCCATACCACCCGGGTCTGGCACCTGTCCCACACCGCATCCGTCTGCACCGAGTGTACCACCGGCTGCAGCATCACCGTGGATGCTGCTCATAATCGGATCTATCGGATTATCAGCCGGGAAAACGAGCAGGCCAATGGCTACTTCATCTGTGATTACGGCCGCTACGCCTTTCACAAATACACCGAGAATCTACTCAGCAACCCCCTCGTACGAACCAATCGGGGGTGGAAGGTACTCGGCTGGGACCAAGCCTATCAGACGGTGGTGGATCAGGTGGACAAACACGGCGGTAAGGCGGCCGTTCGGGCCCTTGCCTCGCCCACGTTCCCCAATGAGAGCAACTTTCTCTTGGGTCAACTCATGCAGCGCCTCTCTGATCAGAAAAACATTGCCTTTATTCCTGTCAGGCGGGAAGAGGATCAGGTGTTCCCGTCGGGTTTCCGTATTAGTGGCGATAAGGGGGGCAATCGCCTTGGAGCTGAAGACCTGATCGCTATGTTGGCGGCCGGACCCAGGTCTTTCTTCAAGGATGAACTAGGGGTCCTCCTGGTCATGGATGCCGATGGCCGGGCTGAAGTCACCGCCGATCTGCAGAAGATTTTCGTAGCCTCTCCATTCAAGGTAGTATTGGCGAGTAATAAATCAGAGATCACCGAGTTGGCAAACCTGGTGCTGCCCGTAGCGGGGCCGTATGAACGCGAAGGTACGGTGACCAATGATAAGAGCCTCGTACAATGGCTTCAGCCGGCTTTGCTGCCCAGTGGACAGGCCAGAGCTGACTGGCTGGTGATCGCTGAGTTGGATCATCTCTTGACGGGTGAGGAGAGCCTGTATACCTGTGCTGGTGATGTTACCTGGAAGATCAACCGGACCATCCCAGCCTACAGTCAGGTAACCCGGTTCAAGCTGGGCCAGAAAGGGCAATTTGTAGCAGGCACGAGCTAGTGGATACCTTTGATGTCATAGCGTCCCTGATCAAGGTGGTGGTGGTGTTTGGTGCTATCATCCTCACCGTAGCAATAATGACCCTGGCCGAGCGGCGCGTCGCTGGCTTCATTCAATATCGCTTGGGGCCTAACCGGGTAGGACCGTGGGGCCTCTTACAACCGGTAGCCGATGGTCTCAAATTCTTTCTCAAAGAGGATATTATCCCGGACAACGTCAATAAACCGATCTACCTGCTAGCGCCGGTGATCACTATAGTGCCGGCTCTTATGACCTTCGCGGTAATTCCCTTCGGGGCGTCGCTGGAGATCGCCGGGCATACGGTGAAATTGCAAGTGGCTGATATCAATATCGGCCTCCTGTATATATTGGCCCTTACGTCGGTGGGGGTGTACGGGCTGGTTCTGGCGGGGTGGAGTTCCGGGAGCAAGTATCCCCTTCTGGGCGGTCTGCGCTCTTCAGCCCAGCTGATTAGCTACGAGCTGGCCATGGGCCTGGCGATTGTCGGCGTGATCATGGTCAGCGGTGGCCTTACCTTCAATGAAATTGTGGCCCATCAGCAGGCCACCAGCTGGAACTTCTGGAAACAGCCCCTGGCAGCCCTGGTTTTTTTAGTGGCTATATTTGCCGAAACTAACCGCCTCCCCTTCGACCTTACCGAGGCTGAGCAGGAGCTGGTGGGGGGATATCATACCGAGTATTCAAGCTTCAAGTATATCATGTTTTTCCTATCGGAATACGCCAATATGATCACCGCTTCCGCCTTCATGGTGTGTCTCTTCTTCGGTGGTTGGGATATCCCCTTCGTGGATGAGGCAGCCCTGGGCAATTGGGGTGTGGTCTTCTCCGTCCTGGCCTTTGCCTTTAAAGTGGGCTTTTTCCTCTTTCTGTATATCTGGATCCGGTGGACCTTCCCCCGGTTCCGCTACGATCAGCTCATGCGCCTGGGTTGGAAAGTCATGCTGCCTCTGGGCCTGGTGAACATTTTTGCCGTCGGCTTGTGGATGGCGCTAAGGGCTTGATAGTATGAGCGAGATAAGGTAATGGCAACGGTCGTGCGAACATATGAGCCCAGGTTCTGGGACCGCTTTTACTTGCTGGCATTGGCACAAGGTCTGTTTATTACCCTGGTACGGTTTTTCAAGCGTAAGGATACTATTCAGTATCCTGAGAAAAAGCACGTGCCCCCTGCCGGGTACCGGGGTCTCCATCGGCTGAACAAATTCGATGACGGGCGGATCAAGTGCGTGGCCTGCGAGATGTGCCAGACAGCCTGCCCCGCTCATTGCATCGACATTGAGCCCTCAGCAGCACCCTGGGAGGATGGGGAGGAGCGGTATCCCGTCAAGTTTGAAATCGACCTGCTGCGGTGTATTTTTTGTGGCTTTTGCGAGATTGCTTGCCCCAAGGACGCCATCGAACTCACCGAGATTTATGACTTCAGTGCCTATACCCGTGATAACCTTCGCATCGATATGGAGGGCTTGCTGAAAGTGTTTGACGTGACAAAAAATGGCAACGTCTACGCTCGTCAAAATCGGGGTGAAAGGATCGAGGTGCCGATAGCCAGATGACGACAGTCCTGTTCTACCTGTTTGCCGCTCTTTTGTTGGGAACCAGTCTATTTGTGGTGCTGAACCGTAATCCCATCTACAGTGTAGTGGGCCTGGTCTTTGCCTTTATGAATCTAGCGGCCATGTATTTTCTCCTGGAAGCCTTCTTCATTGGCATTCTACAGGTTCTGATCTACGCCGGGGCGATCATGGTGCTGTTTCTATTTGTGGTCATGCTGCTGAATGTCCAGTCGGATCAGCCCCGCCCCGGCCTGATTCATCCCGACCGCTGGTGGTTTGGTCTTCTAGCACTGATTTTCGTTACCCTGCTACTTCTGCTGATCGGACAGGGAATTCGGGTGTTGTTGACTTCTCCACAGCAGGAGGTAGCTCAGATAGGTACCGTGGCGCAAGTAGGCGAAGCCCTGTTCACGCACTATCTGCTGCCATTTGAGATCGCCTCGCTCCTGCTGACGGTAGCCCTGGTTGGCACGGTCTTCCTGGCCAAGAAAAGGGTCTAGGTGGTGGTTGTACCCCTGTACCATATCCTGGCGTTTGCTGGTCTCCTGTTCACTATCGGTGTAGCGGGTGTCTTGTTCCGACGCAATGCCATTATTGTCTTTATGAGCATAGAGATCATGCTCAACGCGGTGAACCTTGTTTTTATTGCTTTCTCCCGTTACTACGGCAACGTGAACGGGCAGGTGTTTGTCTTTTTCATCATGACCCTTGCAGCAGCAGAAGTGGCGGTGGGCTTGGCCATCATTATCTCCCTTTTCCGCAATCTGCGCACTTCTGATATCTCAGAGATCCACCTGATGAAGTATTAATGGCCGATATCCTCTACCTCATTACCCTCTTTCCCTTGCTAGGCTTTTTGATTAACGGTCTAGTGGGAAGACGGCTTACGGAGAAACAGAGTGGCCTTGTGGCTTGCCTGGCTGTCGGAGGCTCCTTCATCATTAGTGCCCAGCTCCTGTTTGCCCTGCTGGCGCTCCCCCCGGAGGAACGGCTATTTACACAGACCCTTTTCTCGTGGATTCCTGTCGGCGAGTTGAACATCCAAGTGGGCTACTGGTTTGATCCCCTATCCGCCGTTATGACCCTGGTAGTCAGTGGCGTTGGTCTGCTGATTCACATCTACTCCATTGGCTACATGCACGGTGATCCCGGTGTCCGGCGCTATTTCTCCTTCCTGAACCTGTTCACCTTTATGATGCTCAGCCTGGTTCTGGCCGATAACCTGGTTCTATTGTTCCTCGGCTGGGAAGGAGTTGGACTATGCTCCTACCTCCTCATCGGCTACTGGTTTGAGGATGAGGCCAAGGCCAGGGCGGGGATGAAAGCCTTTATCGTCAACCGTATCGGTGACGCAGGCTTCATCGTTGCTATGATTCTCTTGTACCGCCAGTTCGGTACCTTGAGTATCAGCGAGATCGCACAGGCGGCTCCGGGGGCTCGGGTCGGTCAGGGCTTCTTTACCGCCGCTACCCTGCTGATGTTCATGGGGGCCACCGGTAAGTCAGCCCAGATCCCCCTCCATGTCTGGCTGCCGGACGCCATGGCCGGGCCCACGCCCGTGTCGGCGCTCATCCATGCCGCCACTATGGTCACTGCCGGCGTGTACCTCATTGCCCGCAACAACGTGCTTTTCAGCCTGGCCCCCGCCACTATGACTACCGTGGCTACCCTCGGTATCCTCACGGCTCTCTTCGCAGCCTCTATCGCTATCACCCAGAATGACATCAAAAAGGTACTGGCCTACTCCACTATCAGTCAGTTGGGATATATGTTTACTGCTGTGGGAGTGGGCGCGTTCTCCGCAGGTATTTTTCATCTCATGACCCACGCCTTTTTCAAGGGTCTCCTGTTTCTAGCTGCTGGCAGTGTTATTCACAGCCTGAAAGGTGAGCAGGATCTGAGCAAAATGGGCGGTCTTCAGGTGCATCTGCCTACAACACATTGGACCATGCTGGTAGGGGTGCTGGCCATCGCTGGCATTCCCGGATTCTCGGGCTTTTTCAGCAAGGATGAGATTCTCTGGGGTGCTTTCAGCCAGCACGAGGGTTTTAGCTTGATCTGGTTGGCGGGAATTCTTACGGCCGGTCTCACGGCTTTCTACATGTTTCGGCTCTTTTTCCGCACCTTTTATGGAGAGGCCGCTTGGGCGGGGAGTCACCAGCCCCACGAATCCCCTTCTGTGATGACCATTCCCCTAGTCCTTTTAGCGTTCCTGGCCATCTTCGGGGGCTATATAGGCTTCCCGGAAGCGCTAGGAGGAATCAACCGGTTCCATCACTTCCTCGAACCGGTCTTAGCTGGACCTCAAGTGATCGGCATGGCGGGCCAGCAAGCCTCACATGGACTCGAGCTTTCGCTCATGGTGGTGAGTACCGTGGTTGTCCTGGGGGCGGTCTATTATGCCTATCGGGTGTATATACGACAGCCAACCCTGGCGGCTGACTTGGCCCAGCGGCTGGGGCTGGTCTATCGTCTCTCCTTTAATAAGTACTTCGTTGACGAGGCTTACCAATTGCTGGTGGTACGACCCTTCCAGGCCCTGGCGACGGTTTCATGGAAATGGTTTGATGTTCGAGTAGTAGATGGGGTGGTGAATGGCAGTGGATTTACTATCGCCTGGCTGGGAGGGGTCATTCGCCGGGTGCAGACTGGCCTGATTCAGCACTACGCTTCCATCATTCTGCTCGGGGTTATTTTCATATTGATTTACCTATATATCGCCTAATGGATTGGCTTCAACAACATCTCCTGACCCTGACCATCTTTGTCCCTACCGCCGGGGCCGGGATTATTCTTTTCCTGCGCGAATCCCGGCGTGAGCTTATCCGGCAAGTGGCGCTGTGGACATCGCTGGTAGCCTTTGTTCTCTCCTACTTCCTCTTTAAGGGGTTTGAGTTCACTAGCGCATTTCAATTCATTGAGCGAGCGCCCTGGATTCCTAACTATGGCATTAGCTATCATGTCGGCATTGACGGCATCAGTCTCCTGCTGGTCATGCTCACCAGCTTCATCACCCCCGTGACCATCTTATCCTCGTTCAATGCTATCCAGCGGCGGGTCAAGGGCTTCATGGTGGCTCTGCTGGTCATGGAGACCGGTATGCTGGGCGTGTTCGCCGCCCTGGATCTGTTCCTCTTTTACATCTTCTGGGAGGCCATGCTCATCCCCATGTACCTCATCATTGGGATCTGGGGCGGTGAGAATCGGCTGTATGCCTCCATCAAGTTTGTCCTGTTCACCATGCTGGGCAGCCTTCTCATGCTGGTGGCGATTTTCAGCCTATGGAGTCAGGGCAATGCTCAGTTGGGATATCCAACCGCCAACTACCTGGAGCTGACCGGCCTGAGGCTTTCGCATACAACCCAGATCTGGATGTTCCTGGCTTTCGCTTTGAGCTTCGCCATCAAGGTGCCGCTCTTCCCGTTCCATACCTGGCTACCGGATGCCCACGTTGAGGCTCCCACCGCCGGCTCGGTCATCCTGGCCGGTATCCTGCTGAAAATGGGGGGCTACGGCTTTCTGCGCTACTGCCTGCCCCTGTTTCCGGAGGCCACCGCCCAGTTCACTCCCCTCATCGTGGCCCTCGCGGTGGTCGGGATTATTTACGGTGCCCTGGTCGCCATGGCCCAGCCGGACATGAAAAAGCTGGTGGCCTATTCCAGCGTGAGTCACCTGGGATTCGTGGTAGTGGGCATCTTCGCTCTCAGCTTACAGTCGGTGTCCGGCGGCATCATTCAGATGGTGAACCACGGCCTGTCCACCGGTGCCTTGTTCCTTCTGGTGGGAATCATCTACGAGCGGACCCACACCCGCCAGATCGCTGACTATGGTGGTCTGGCAAGCCGTATGCCCCGCTATGCGGCAGTATTTGTCATCGTAACCCTGGCCAGCATTGGCCTGCCTGGCCTGAATGGCTTCGTGGGTGAATTTCTCATCATCGTGGGGAGCTTCAAGACGCAGCCCGTGGCCGCTGTCCTGGCCGTGCTGGGCGTGATTCTTTCAGCGATATATCTGCTATGGCTAGTGCACCGAGTCTTCTTCGGCCCGCAGGCCGGGGCTGTGAAAGTCACAAAGGAAGCGGGTGAAGGCTGGGGACTAATAGATCTGACCCGCCGCGAATGGGCGGTGATGCTGCCGATCCTGGTCATGATCGTCATGTTGGGTGTCTACCCTCAGCCGTTCCTGAAGCGAATTGAACCGTCGGTAACAACTTTGGTGAACACTTACCAGCAGGCCGTCGCCCCGACAGCAGCTGCCCAGATTGAGATGGAAACCACCCTATCCTATGAGGAAGATGAGTGAATCAGGCTAAACGACATATAGATCACCATGCATTGAGGAGATGGCTCGGGGCGCTTATTGTGATCCTGCTGGTGCCGGCTCTGGCTCTGGCAACCAGCGAGGAGGGCGGCGAACACCTGGGACGTATCCTGCCCCTGTGGAGCGCGATTCCCTTCCTGGGAATACTGCTCTCCATTGCCATTTTTCCGCTGATGGCGCCCACTTTCTGGCATCACCACTTTCCCAAAGTCTCAGCCGCCTGGGCCATCATTCTCGCGGTGCCGTTCCTCATCGCCTACCGGGGTGAAGCCTTTCACGAGCTCGTCCACATCATGCTGGTGGACTATGTTCCCTTCATCATCGTTCTCTGGGGCCTGTTTACGATCGGTGGCGGCATCGCGCTGCGCGGCACTCTCGTGGGCACTCCGGCAGTGAACACCGTCCTGCTGCTGATCGGGACCTTACTGGCCAGCTGGGTGGGCACCACCGGCGCGGCCATGCTATTGATCCGGCCGGTTATCCGGGCCAACGCTTGGCGGAAAAGCAAGAAGCACATCATCATCTTTTTCATTTTCCTGGTGGCCAATATCGGCGGCTCTCTGACTCCCCTGGGCGACCCGCCCCTGCTGCTGGGCTTCATTCATGGCGTACCCTTCTTCTGGACCCTACGGCTTGTCGTCGAGATGGCCTTTATGGTCATCGTCCTGCTGGTCCTTTTTTTCCTGCTGGACAGCTATTTTCTCAAACGGGACGGGACGCCGCGGCCCGCCATCCAGGGTGGCGAACCCATCCGCCTGGAGGGCCTGCATAACTTTCTTTTTCTAGGTGGGATTATGGCCCTGGTGCTCATGAGCGGCATGCTGGAACTTCCCGAAGTCTCCATTCTGGGAGTCCATATTCCGTTGCAGGACATCTACCGGAACCTGGGGATTATCCTCGTGCTGGTGCTGTCCTACAGGAGCACGCGGCAGGAGCTCCGGGATGCCAACGGCTTCACCTGGGCTCCCATCAAGGAAGTGGCCTACCTATTTGCGGGCATCTTCATCACTATTGTCCCGGTACTGGCCATGCTCAGAGCCGGCTCGGAAGGCGCCCTGGCCTTCATCATTAATAGTGTGGAACGGCCCTGGCACTATTTCTGGGTCACAGGGACACTCAGCAGCTTCCTGGATAACGCGCCCACCTACCTCACCTTTTTTAACACCGCCTTGGGCAAGCTGCATCTGACGGAAGGGGAGGTGGGCCGCTTTCTGGCAGGCAACGCCACGGAAGGCGAGCTGCTGACCAACCTCCAGGTGTTTGAGACCATGTTGGTCGCGATCTCTATCGGGGCCGTTTTCATGGGAGCCAATACGTACATCGGCAACGCCCCTAACTTCATGGTGCGCTCCATCGCCGAAGAGAACAAGATCCCCATGCCCAGCTTCTTCGGCTATATGGTCTGGTCGGTGCTCATACTGCTCCCCATATTTGTAATTGTCACCTTCGTATTCTTGAGGTAACCGCCATGTTCAGCGATATACTGTGTGCCACGGATTTGAGCCCTCGTTCCGATGAAGCGCTGCGGGTAGCCGTCCATGTGGCGGCTAAGTATAATGCCCGGCTGACGATACTGAACGTCCATGAGGAGTTCATGGACAAGGGTGAAATGGTGATGCTCCGGGTGAGTGTGGAGCAGGTCCAAGAGCGTTTCCAGCAGGTTGCCACCAGGTGCCGCCAGCAGATGCAGGCACTGGTCACTGCAATCGGCGTGGAGGACATCCAGGTTGAGTACCTTATCCGGGAGGGCAAGCCTGAGGATGTGATTCTCAAGACGGCCCAGGACATCACCGCCCGGCTCCAGAAGCCTAACTTGCCGCTGGTCGTCATGGGGACCAATGGCAGGGATAGTCTCATGGACCGGCTGCTGGGAACGGTGGCCGAACACGTGGTCCGGCAGGCCCCCTGTCCCGTGCTGGTCATACCATATATATCCGAAGGGTAGCCAATGACTTTGGCAGACATCACCAGTACTTTGCCGGAACTGGCCCTGGTAGCCACGGCCCTTGTGCTTCTCATCTTGGAGGTATTCCGAGAGCCGCCCCGGGTACATTTCGCTGGGGTGGCAATGGCAGGGATCGCGGCGGCTTTGGCCCTGGAACTCGCTTTTCCAGCTACAGGCCAGTTCTACAATGGGATGATCCTGGTGAATCACTTCTCCCGGTTTTTCGACGTGGTATTTCTGATCACGGCAGCCGCCACTATGCTCATCGCTATCCCCTACCTGCGGAAGACCCTGGAAGAGCGAGGAGAGTATTACGCCCTCCTCCTGTTCGCTACCATCGGTATGATGTTCATGGCCAAGGCCCACGACCTGACTATTGTCTTCCTGGGGCTGGAGCTGCTGTCGATTCCATTGTATATCCTGGTTGGATTCTATCGGCATCGAGTGCGGTCCAATGAGGCGGGGCTGAAGTATCTCCTCCTGGGGGCCTTTTCTACCGGTTTCTTTCTCTTTGGCATTGCCCTCATTTACGGCAGTACCGGTGCAACCCACTACGATGCCATCAGACAATCCATCGTTTCCGGTGAGCACCTTTCTCCAGCCCTGACGCTGGCGGGCTTCGGTCTTCTGATGGTGGGATTTGCCTTCAAGGTGGCCCTGGCGCCGTTCCATATGTACGCACCGGACGTCTACGAAGGGGCCCCCACATCCATTACGGCCTTTTTGAGCACTGGTCCCAAGGTAGCCGGGTTCGCTGCCTTCTTGAAAGTTATCGTCATCTCCTTCGCGGCTACTACCCAGCACTGGTGGGGTGTGGTATGGGTTCTGGCCGTCCTCACCATGACGGTGGGGAATATTACCGCGATTCTGCAGGACAACCTGAAGCGGATGCTGGCCTTTTCTAGCGTGGCTCATGCTGGTTATCTGGCAGTGGCGGTGCTGGTAGGTACTTACGATAGTGCTTTGGGTATGATGTATTACGTGGCGGTTTATGCGGCTACCACCCTGGGCGCCTTTGGTGTAGTGGCGCTCATTGAGGGGGATGAAGAATCAAATCTGGACATCGACAGTTACCGGGGGCTGGCCCGGCGGAATCCCTACTTGGCTGGCGTATTTGCACTCGCGATGGTATCTCTGGCGGGATTTCCTCCCACCGCCGGCTTTCTCGGTAAGTACTTTGTCTTCAATGCCGCTGTAGATGAGGGCTACGTCTGGCTAGTGGTGATCGCCGTCCTCAACAGCCTCATTTCAGTGTACTACTACCTGCGTCCCGTGGTGGCCATGTATATGCAGAAGCCCACTGATGAGACCCCTATTCTTTTGCCTCGGGTCGCGGCCCCTGTGTTCCTGCTACTGGTGCTGGTCGTCCTGGGATTTGGCATTTTCCCTATGGCGCTGGTAAAGAACAGCGTATCCGCCGCGGGGAGCCTCTTCTAATGGTTCCGTGGCTGAAGAACACCTGCTCCTCCAAACCGGTCCGATTTCAGTTATGACTAATCCTAGGCGGCGAGGCCTCCTGATCGTTTATACCGGCGAAGGTAAGGGCAAAACTACCGCTGCCTTGGGTACTGCTTTCCGAGCCATGGGGTATGGTTGGAAAATTTGCATGGTCCAGTTCGTTAAGGGAACCTGGAAATACGGTGAGATGAAGAGCATTGATCGCCAAGGTGATCAGTTTGAGCTGCATGCCATGGGGGCCGGATTCTATCAAATCCTTGATAACGATCAACCTGAAGAAGTTCATCGGCAGGCCGCTTCTGAGGCCGTAGAACTCATTATCG
>JBGVTM010000231.1 GCA_041862535.1 Candidatus Neomarinimicrobiota bacterium
CCATGATCCCGGGTCCGCGGCCCCCGCGACCTACACCGTCTATGTCCCAGGAGTAGGACATGTCAACCTTGGTGTCGAAGTAGCCCAGCTCATCGTCGGAGTCGCCACCAATGGCGTTATCCACCCAGTAACCGAAGGCCACTTCGGGTAGATCGTAATCGGAGATATTGGCGATGGTGTACTCCCAGAAGATGGCATCCCGGGCCTGGGGATTATTCCACTGAAAACCTCGCTGCTCGACCCTGACGCCGATTCCGCCCCAAGGGTATTTAATATCATCCCGCGGTTTATGAATCGTGACGTTAGGGCGCAGGTCACCAATGTATCGTCCCGAGCGGGGATAATACTTGATCCTGTCTTCCGGACCCAGGTATTCCTGGTCGTGGGCATCGTTGACGGTGAAGAAGGTCTCCAGATCGGCATAGATCACGCCCCGGCCGAAGCGGCCATTCCACTCACCCGGCCATTTGGTGGTGTAACCTGGCATCGGCCACCCCTGGGGGGGCCAGGATTCCGGCCGGTTGCTCATGGCCGGGTACTCGCTCAACTCGTCAAAATAGCCGAAGATGGGATAAAAGCCGTACTCTATGGTACCCGTGGGGTCTGTATCCATTTCCTCGCGGTAACTGGTCTGCAGGAAGTAAAGATTCTTTAAGCCGGTCCGGCTCGAGATTTCGGCTGGATCGGTTACCGGGGTGGCATATACTGGGGGATCACTCCCCGGTTCGGGAATGGTATCAATATAGACCTTGGCCCCAATCAGAAGAGCCACGCCGTCCAGCATGGCCATGCCTTCATAGGTATTAGGCCACCGGGAGAATTGGGTCTTCTCCATATTCTCGTACCAATCGGCCAGCTCGGTCGTGTTCTGAAAGTAAAGGTAAATCCGGTTCCCGGTCATGTAGCCTTCGCGTTCCGCGGCGATATCCCCAGCGGGATCATCGGGGCCTTCATAGGGTCTCCCCTGTGCCTGAAGCAATGCGCCGATACCAGCGATGAAAAACAGCACCATGGCGTGGATTAAAAGCCTGTTCATTGTCGATTCTATCCTTATGAGAAAAGGTTTGTTAACGATCTCCTTGACTGGGTCCTAAAAGGTTAAACCCAATCCGATCTTGATGAGGCGGGGAGCAGCGTACATGGATGGGTTGTGGACAACGTCCTCGAACGTATTGAAGTCGCTGCGATGCGCGGCGATGTCAATAGGACGGATGATGGCGGTGTAGGCCCTGCCGGTCTGGCCACTGACGGCTACCTCATTCAAGCGATCGGTGAGGTTATAGACGTTCAATGTGAGTTTTGCATCGAACCTCCCGGATAGCGGGATATTATAGTAAGCACTCAAATCAACGCTGGTTCCAGCCGGCTGCCAATCGTTGTTGGGATAGAGGTTTACCCTGGACAGCCGGCTTTCTTCGATGGGAATGAAGGTATACGGCGTTCCCGAGTTGTAATAGCCAGTGAGGGTCGCCCCGTACCGGTCCGTGTTGTAGCCGACCGTCAGGTTCAGTGTGTGCCTCTGGTCCCAACTCATGGGAATCAGCCGGTTGACAGGATCCACACGCTCCCCTGCCCGGTCAAAGGTTTGGACGGGGTTGTCCGCGTTGCCCCGGGTGTACTGCAGGGTGTAGTTCAGGAAAACAGAGAGATCGCCGGTGATATAATCACACTTGACTTCCAGGCCTCGTGTGTTGCCATAGTCCTTATTGCTGTATAGGCCGTATATGATTTGATTATAGGTGCTGATGGGTATGCCGCTGAGCAGATCGTAGATATCTTTATAGTAAAGGGCGACCTCGACACCAAGTCCTTTGATGACTTCCTGCCAGAGACCAACCTCGTAAGTGATGGTTCTTTCAGCTTTAACCTGTGCATTCCCCATGATGGTTTCAAAATCGGTCGGGGCAATTCGGAAGGCATGGTTCTGATACTGGGAATACATGGGTGGCATCTGGAAGAAATGCCCATAGCTGAAATGCAGGAGGGCCTTATCTCCCAGTTGGTATGAAAGCCCGACGCGCGGGCTCAGCTGCACCTGGGGATCAGCATCGGGGTAAGTAGACATTCTCTCGGGGGGCAGGTCTAACTGGTTGGCTGGATTCCTGCGTTCCGAGGGATAGACGGTCGCCGGATCGAAGTAATCGTAGCGGAGCCCCAGATTGATGACCATCTCATCGAATTCCATCTTATCCTGGAAATAGCCGGCGAATTCAACGGGACTCACCTGGTACATATCTGAATAGATCGAGGAATCGGGCATGATAACCGGCTCATAGTAGGGGAAGACGATTTTGAACTGTTCGAAATCGAAGTACCATTTACTCTCTTCGGCTGTGCCGTAATAGAGGTTACGTATCTGGAGGTTTTTCACATCGAGAGAGTGCTGAATAAGATGGACACCGGTCTTGATGCTGTGGTTTTTATGCAACTGCCAGGTCAGATCGAACTTTAGGGCTCGATCTTCAAGTATACGGCGGTTATGGTCTTTCTGATGTCCACCAGTGTAAAAACCAGGTCCGGTGTTATCCAGGTACACGTCATGAACATAGCCTGAATCCGTGGGATCTTCGAAGACATACCAACCATTGAATGTTTTTAGATAAGATGCCTTGAGTTCATAAAACAGCGACTTCGTGAGCATATGATTAAGAGTCAACGTCAAAAGGTCAGATACACGTCGTGGAGCCCCCATCCCGTCAGGGTTATACTTAAAAGAATGGTTGTAATCATGCCATATGTCATTATTCCAGTTATAAAGAAATGCAATCCTCAGTTTCTCAAAGATTGTGCTGTTGAGTTTTGCCATGAACGATCGATTGTGACTGCGGTTCATAGGCACATAAGCGCTGTCCCCAGTGTTCTCCGTGTACCATGTCGTAAAGACGTAAGAGCTGAAATCGTCCACGTTGAAGCGACGGATACCATTCAAATGATTTTTATTCCGTTCTTCGCGGTAGTTGAGGAAAAAGGTGAGATATCGGCCCAGGATTGGACCGCCCAGGTGTAATTTATAATCCTGATTGCGGTCAAATTCGTCCGGTTCCAATCCGATGAAAATATCATCATGTTGGGTGGCATAATTGGCAAACGCAACTGATGCAGAGCCATGGATTGACTCGCCGCCCTCCTTTGTGACCTGATTAACAACGCCACTCATGGCCTGGCCGTACTCGGCATTAAAGGTCCCGGTAATCACTTCCAGATCTTGTACTGTTTCGGGTTCAATTTCAATCGCACTGTATTGGCCATCGTAGGGCTCATCAACGCGCATACCATCGACCAGGTACGAAACTTCCGTATTCCGCCCGCCACGGAAGTGCCCCTGGACAATGCCCGCCTGCATTTCAATAATTGCAGTGATATCCTCAACAGGAAGGATATCCATCTGGTCAGCGGAGACGTTCTTGATCGTGCTGGTCTGGTCCTTTTTCATGGCAACCCGTTCACGGATTACAGTCACTTCTTCACCAGCCAGGACCGTAGGATTCATCCGAACGTCCACCTCGGAAGTGCGGTTGACAGATACACGCACTCCTTCTACCCGCACCGGGTCGTACCCGATCATGTTCGTCACGAGGGTATATGTCCCGGGTGCCACGTTGATGATATAGTAATCCCCTGAGGCGTCGGTGGCGGCACCCAGGATCGTTCCTTCCAGAAGGACATTGGCACCGTAGAGAGGCTCACCTGTTTCTGCATCCGTTATTTTACCTGCAATCTTGCCGGTGGTCTGGGCTGGTAATAGCTGTGGCAGCAGCCAGAGCATTACGATACCCAGTACGGTTCTGAAACACGATCGGCCCCACATGTCCATATTATACTTCCCCTTTATTGATCTGCTGGTAGAACAATTCTTCGACGAATACATAATTAAGGTACCCCACCCTTCGGCGGCTATGGTGGAGGTTGATAATACAGCGCCTGGCAGTACCCTTCGATGAGACAGACCGTGTATCCAGAATGGAGACGGAAACCTGACTTCAGGCCAGCCTCGTTGGTCTGATCGATAGTACCTTTCCGAAACTCTATCCGCACCTCAACCAAGTGATGTGGTTTGCAGGGGGTGACTCTTGCGAGTCACCCCCTGCAATCAATAAGTGAGCTGAAGATCCTACTTGAGCAGGATCATCTTTTTGGTCAGAGTGAAATCGGCTGCCTGAATCCGGTAGAAGTAAATACCGGAGGGCAGGTGTTGGCCGTTCCAGACAATCCGATAGTGCCCCACAGGTTGAAACTCATTGACCAGTGATGTTACCTGCTTACCCAGGATATTGTAGACATCGATTCGTACATCTCCAGCCTTTGCCAGGGAGTACTTGATGGTTGTACTCGGATTGAAGGGATTCGGGTAATTCTGGCTCAGGCTGTATTCCATGACAATCGGCGCTTCACTTGCTATTCCAACAAAGACTTCCGTCGTATCACCGATCCAGGTGTAGGTCCAGTTGGCCGGCGATTGCCACGAGTTGTCGTCGTTGTCCCATGACAGGGCCAGGGTACCCTCAGTGGTATTGAGGGTTGCGTCCGTATCGTGGAAATAGATGTCGATGGGTATCCTCATCCCGTTCAGGGGCGTGAACAGCGCATCGTCGCCGAAACGAATGGAATCCAGCGGAACGACAGTCTCAATGATCCAGTCTGCTGCACCGAGAGGCTCGAAGTAGTAGTTGGCTGAATCACTGGTGTAAATCACCTGGTTATCATTGAACTCACTCACGAGTTGTTTATAGAGGATCTGTAACTTGTAATCCGGTTCGGTGCCACGCTCCATGACCTGGTGCTTGGGACCACGGGCGTCGTAGAATCCGAGGTAGAGTTCGGCGATGTCATCCTGCCACCAATCTCCCACCGCATCATAACTCCAGACGTCATCGATGACGTCGGCCGCGAAATACAGGTTATCGGCATCTATCGCTATATAGACCGTCGCGGTCAGATCGTTGTCGTCATCGAATACCTGAAACGCTTCTGGTACCTTGTTGGTTGAAGGCTTCAGCACAAACGGCATGATTCCGCTGGCCTCCCATTCGCCCAGGTCGCCATCAACCGCGAAGTTGCTCGGCGGATCCAGCGAGATAGTGGCCATAGCCTGCGCCGTATTGGTGATCGGACCGGCTGTTCCGGCCGGACCGACATTGCCAGCCGCATCCAGACACTCGACAGCATAGTACATGTCGATCTCTTTATCCTTGAGCGGATAGTACAAGCGATGGATGGCGCTCTGTGTATTTTCGGGAACAGCCTGGGCAATCAGGTCCACATCCAGACTTTTGACGTCGGTGATGGGCTTCGTGCTGGCGTAGACATTATAAGCCTCACCCGCTTCCCCATCTACATCGGACCAGATGACCAGGTTGTAATACTCGTTTGTCGTGGCGTCGACGCCGGTAAC
>JBGVTM010000232.1 GCA_041862535.1 Candidatus Neomarinimicrobiota bacterium
ACCTTGATCGCCGCCAACTTCTCCAGCAACGTCGCGTGGGCTTTATCCGCCGCCATGATCTCAGCGCTCCTCTACTTTGGGGCCTTGGCCTTGGACTTGGCTTCCGCCTCCATGGCCGCAATCGCCTTGCGGATGAAGACCGGCACCAGCGGAAGCACTACCGTCAGCACGAAGGTCAGCAACAGCTTCACCATCGGCGCCAGCGACAGGACCCCCTGGCTATGGGCCTGCAGCAGCAGCGCACTCAACAGCGCCAGCCCCGACAGGATATACGTCCGCGTTCCAGGCTTGAAAAAGGGTATCATGATCTCACTCCTTTGCATACTTGCGTTTCCATTACCGGGCAAGATTACGCACAACAGATAGGCCTTGTCGTTCGCCTGGTGCGCCCAGTGCGTCGGATGCGCGAAAAAATTAGTTTTTAGTTGATGGTCGTTAGTAGTTAGTACACTTACCGGTGGACGTGCACGGTTCTGGCGCTCCATGCGCAGAGTGGGCAAATGATAGCCTTAAGGAAGCCACCAGCAGAGAGCCCCGGAAGCGTCCGGGGCTTTTTAGTTTTGATATGCTTTGGGTCGGAGATCCTGCGACCAGCCTGGCTACCATTCGTTACGCGGGGTAAACTCAGGATGACCCTGGGGGACACTTCAGCAGCGCTTGCCCGATGCTCCTGGAACACCCGCCCCATACCGGCAAGCCTTAGATCCAATAGAAGCGCCTCTAAGAGTGGCGCGAGGATAACCTTGAAATAGCCACTTGCAGCACTTAGTTTTTACCTGAAGAGTCTACCAGGTTCTGAAGACAT
This sequence comes from Candidatus Neomarinimicrobiota bacterium, assembly GCA_041862535.1. Lineage (NCBI taxonomy): Bacteria > Pseudomonadati > Fidelibacterota > Fidelibacterota bacterium. The sequence continues at coordinate 806 of JBGVTM010000232.1, forward strand.
TCAACGCTGAGATATAAGAGATGAGATATAAGAGATAGGCACGTTATGAAGCGACTTGATTTTCTGAAAACGACTACGGCAGGTCTCATTGGACTGTCTCCCCTTCTCTCCGGCAGGTCCCTGCTTAAAGCACTGGTGAATCAGCCGGTTCCCGATGTCGTCTGGGTGGAAAACGGTGAACCCATGCAATTAATACGTGCCGCCGCGGCAGCATACGGCGGTATGGGGCGATTCATATCCAAGGGAGACATTGTAGTCGTAAAGCCCAATATCGGCTGGGACCGGGCCCCGGAATATGCCGCCAATACCAATCCCGACCTGATTGCCGAGCTTGTCAAGCTCTGTCTGGATGCCGGAGCCAGGAAGGTAAAGGTATTTGACCGCTCGTGTGACGTTGCACTCCGCTGCTATCGAAGCAGCGAGATCGAGGCCAGGGCTAAAGAAGCGGGTGCCGAAGTCCAGCAGGTCCGGGAGCACCGCTTCAAGACCATCGCCCTGCGTAAGGGCGAGAGGTTGAAGGAGTGGCCCATTTATCAGGACTACCTGGAAGCTGACAAGGTGATCAATGTGCCGGTGGCCAAGCATCACTATCTATGTCGGGCTACGCTGGGCTTAAAGAACTTGATGGGGGTCATGGGCGGTTCCCGGGGTGAAATCCACAACGGCTTTTCGATCAAACTGGTGGATATCGCCTCCGAAATTCTTCCGACCCTGACCATAATCGACGCTTACCGGATACTAACCCGCAATGGACCCACCGGGGGCAATCTGGCTGACGTGAAACAACCGCGCAGCCTGATCATGAGTCCCTGTATCGTGACGGCTGATTACGTGGCGACCGCGCTGTTCGGATTGGAGCCCCAGCAGGTGGGGCATATTCAGGAAGCCGTGCGGCGGGGGCTCAATCGATATGATGTAGCCAACTTGAAGCTGGAGAAAATAAGTCTTTCGTGAGCATGGCAAAGGCCCGGCGATGGGTCCAGGTCGGTTTCCTCCTATTCTTTATCCTGCTTTTTATTATAGCACGCTACCCCTATTCCGGCCGCCTACCGGCGGACATCTTCCTGCGGTTCAGTCCTCTCATCCCCCTGTTTGATTTTATCGACCATTTGCGGATCTCGCTGCTGTTCTGGCCGGCGCTGATTATCCTGGTGCTGACCCCTTTTCTGGGACGCTTTTTCTGCGGCTGGATCTGTCCCCTGGGCACCACCCTGGACGTCACCAGCCGTGCCATCAAGCCGCCCGATAACCGGAAGGCGCAGCGCTGGCGGTCATTGCGACCCTTGAAGTATGTCATCCTTTTCAGCACGGTCGTGCTGGCAATCTTCTCCCTGCACGTCTGGGGCTTCTTGGACCCGCTGGCTATCTTCAACCGCGCGCTGACGGTGGTGCTCTACCCCCTGGCGACGCTGGTGGCGGAGTCCACCCTGGTAGGGCTCAGCAAGATTTCCTTCCTGGAAGGACCGGCCAACAGGCTGTATGACGGGTTTAAAGCCCTCCTGATGCCGGAACCGCAGGCCCACTTTCAGCAGGTTTTCTGGGTGGCCCTCTTCTTCGGGGCTATTCTGGCGCTGGAGAAGTTATCCCGGCGCTTCTGGTGCCGGAACCTCTGTCCCGCCGGTGCGCTCCTGGGATTCCTCTCCCAGTTCCGGTTCTACGAGCGGCTGGTAAGCGCTACCTGTCCCGACTGCGGGAAGTGTTACCAGGATTGCAAGATGAACGCCATCCCGGAGGATAAGGTCACAGAGACCAACAAGGTGGAATGCATCGAGTGCTTCAACTGCTCCGAAAAGTGCCCGCCGAAGGCGAAGGCGATCAGCTACCGCTGGCACTGGCGGCCGTATCACACGCCCATCGATTATTCCCGGCGCCA
>JBGVTM010000233.1 GCA_041862535.1 Candidatus Neomarinimicrobiota bacterium
GTGCGCACGCTGGTAATTAACCCCGAGAGTGAGCGACCCTTACCCCTTGAGGCCGTCGCCGACATCGTTGTCGACACCGGGCCGGGGGAGATTCATCGCGCCGGTCAGCAACGGGTTGCGCTCGTCACGGCCAATCTGCGTTATGGGGACCTGGGTGCCGCCGCCGAAGAAATCAACCAAATCATCCAGCAGGTGCCCATTCCGAACGGCCTCAGCCTGCGGCTCGCGGGTCAGAACGAGGAAATGGCTGTCTCCTTCCAATCCCTTCAGTTTGCACTGGCGCTGGCCATTTCCCTCGTATACCTGGTCATGGCCTCACAATTTGAATCCCTTCTGCACCCTTTCGTGATCTTGTTCACTATTCCGCTGGCTATAATTGGTGCCGCCCTGGCCCTATGGATGACCGGCTCCACCATCAGTGTGGTGGTTTTCATCGGCCTCATCATGCTAGCGGGTATCGTCGTGAACAACGCCATTGTACTGGTAGACCGCATCAACCAGACGCGAGCCCAGGGGGTGGCGAAACAGGAGGCCATCATCCAAGCCGGTTGCCTCCGGCTGCGTCCCATCCTCATGACTACCTTGACAACGGTGCTGGGGCTCACGCCTCTGGCCTTGGGTCTTGGCGAGGGTGCCGAAGTCCGGGCCCCCATGGCTATCACAGTAATTGGAGGCCTCACTGTCTCGACGCTCCTGACTCTCCTGGTCATCCCCGTTATGTATTCGGTACTGGACAGAAAGAAGTATGCCGGGGCGGAGGCGAGGTCCAACCCATGAACCCATCGCACCGATTGAATTCCTTTAATTCGGACTCAGGGTTATGAGCATAACCGCCTTCTCTCTCCACCGGCCCGTCACCACCCTGATGGTGTTTGCCAGTCTGCTGCTCATCGGGGCCATCAGCAGCCGACTACTACCGCTGGCCTTTTTCCCCGATTTGGACTTTCCCGGCGTCTTCGTGACTATCCCCTACCCCGGGTCAACTCCCGAAGAGGTGGAACGCCTGATTACCCGTCCAGCCGAAGAGCTGCTTGCAACCATCAGCGGTGTCAAGCGCATGGTCTCAGATTCCCGTGAAAACGGTGCCGATATCCGGCTGGAGCTGGATTGGGGCGAGCGCACCATGACCAAAGCCCTGGAAGCGAAAGAGAAACTTGACGGCATACGCCACCTCCTGCCAGCGGACGTGGAGCGGATTTACGTCCAGCAGTTTTCCACCACCGACCAATCTATCCTCATGTTCCGAATCTCCAGCAACCGGGATCTCTCCAACTCCTACGACATGCTTAACCGCAACCTCAAGCGGCGGGTGGAACGGCTGGAGGGTGTCGGCAAGGTGGACCTGTATGGTGTTGAAAAGCGGGAAATCCGTATTGAACTGCTCCTTGACCGGGTTATGGCCCATAACGTGAACCTCCCCCGGCTTGTGGAAGACCTGCAGCGGAGCAACTTCATTGTGACAGCCGGGCGCATTACCGATACCGGGCGACGCTATCTGGTGCGACCCATCGGTGAGTTCACCACCCTCGAAGAGATTGGCGCGCTTACTGTGACGGGGACTTCTGTCCACCTGCGGGATATCGCCACAATCACCTACGATCACCCCCGACTGGACTACGGACGCCATCTGGACCGCCGCTACGCTATCGGCCTGGATGTGTTCAAAGAATCAGGGGCCAATACGGTAGATGTTGCGGAGCACGTAATCAGGGAAATCAACGAGATCGCCACGCTGCCGGAAATGGCGGGTATCAGTATCTACCATATGGACAACCAAGCCGAAGGCATTGTCAGCTCACTTAATGAGCTGTTGAAGGCCGGCATGATGGGTGCTTTTTTGGCCCTGGTGGTGCTCTACTTTTTCCTCCGGCGATTTACCACCACCGTCATTGTGGCATTGGCGGTTCCCTCTTCCCTGCTGATCACGCTGGGATTTCTGTTCTTTTTCAACATGTCCCTGAATATCCTGTCCATGATGGGCCTTATGCTGGCCGTAGGCATGCTGGTGGACAATGCCGTCGTGATCACTGAGAACATTCACCGGCGCCAGGAGCTGGATGGCCATTCATCCGCAACAACCATTTCGGCTGTTAAAGAGGTGGCCTTGGCTGTCACCGCGGGTACTTTCACCACAGCCATCGTCTTCTTGCCCCATATGGTCTCACCCCGGGATGAAATTTCTATAGAGGTCAAATTCGTGGCCGTCGCTATTGTGGTCGCACTGGCAGCGTCACTGGTCATCGCCCAAACGGTGGTTCCACTTCTGGCTTCGCGGATCAAGCCCAGGCCCACTGTACGAAAGCGAAACATCATTGACCGACTCCAAGGTTGGTATACTAATATTTTAGGCTGGAGCCTGCGTCACCACCGGGCCAGTATCGCCATCATGCTATTGGTATTACTCAGCGTGGTCGTGCCGATTTCTCAAGTCAAAAAGGACTTATTCGAAGAGCCAGAGAATAAACGGCTATTTTTACGCTACTACGTGAACGGTTCTTACACGGTGGAAAAGGTGGAGGAGGCTGTTAATCAGGTTGAGGAGTATCTGTTTGCTCACCAGGATGAATTTGAGATCAAATCGGTTTACAGCTTCTACCAGGGTGAGTATGCTGCTTCAACCATTATACTGAAAGACAAGAAGCTCTCGAGGCCTTTAAGCGCGATACGAAAATCCATCGAGGATGGTCTGCCCCAGTTGTCCATTGCGGTGCCCAGTTTTGAGCGCCGCCGCTCCGGTCGAGGGGAGGCGGCGGGCATCCAGCTCATTGGCAAATCAAGTGAACTGTTGGCGGAAATCTCCAGGGATATTGCCCGGATATTGGAGGATACTGAAGGCCTGGTTGATGTGCGCTCAGCGGCGGAAGCGGGAGAGAAGGAGGTTCATGTCGTCATCGACCGCGTCCGCGCCCGCCAATATGGATTTTCCACCATGCAGGTGGCCCAAACCATTTCCGCCGCCATGCGAGGCCTGAATCTGCCGCGTCTCCGCGATGAAGATGGTGAGATTGATCTGAAACTGCAATTCCAGGCAGAAGATCAAAAGACCCTCGAGGAGCTCCAGAACCTGCCTCTGTTCAATGGCACCAGTCAACCCATTAAGCTATCGGCCATAGCCGATTTCAGGGTGGGCCGCGCTCCGCGCAACATTCACCGGGAGGATCGCATCACGTCGATCAACGTCAACGCTAATCTTGACGGCATCACGCTCGATGAGGCCCGCAATAAAATCAGGGAGGCTTTAGGCCAGTACAAATTCCCGCCTGGCTACACCTGGAGCTTCGGAAGTGCCTTCAGTTATGAAGACGAAACGACCCAAACCATGATGACCAATACCCTTCTAGCACTCGCCCTGATCTACTTTGTAATGGCGGCCCTTTTCGAGTCCCTGATCTTTCCCGCAGCCATCTGGACATCTATTATCTTTGCCGTTATCGGTGTCTGGTGGTTTTTCCTCATCACCGGGACCACCTTTTCCATCATGGCCTGGTTCGGGATATTGATCCTGATGGGAGTGGTAGTGAACAACGGCATTGTGCTTATCGATCACGTGAATCAGTTACGGGCGAAGGGCATGGCCCGCAAGGAGGCCATTATCCAGGCGGGCTACGACCGCATGCGGCCCATATTGATGACCGCCGCCACCACCGTGCTGGGGCTTGTACCACTTACCCTTACCAACACACAAATTGGCGGCGATGGTCCCCCGTATTACCCCATGGCCCGGGCCATCGTCGGTGGCCTGACATTCTCAACGGTGGTGACCCTGCTGATCCTGCCTACCATCTACATTATCCTGGACGATATGCGCAATTGGTCCCGGCGGGTGATAAGGGCGGCCAAGGGATCCCGCTAGCAGCAGCAGCACGCTAAACAGTCCCCAAAGATATTGCCTGCTATCGTTCAGTTCTTGTAGCTTTACTTGCGATATTTGTATATAGGGAGGATTAATGCTCGACAACCGCAGCGGCAGTGACCGACGCAGCTTTGTAGGGCGTCGCTCTGGTCCGGATAGGCGGGTAGCCGTGGTTCCGGTCGCCGTTGATAGAAGATCCGGGCTTGACCGGCGCTCTAGGCTTGACCGGCGCTTATACTTGGATCGACGCCAAGCCGCCTTTTCTCTCAGCCAAATATTGTAATCTAGCTTCCGACGCTAAGCACCCATCCCTGCGTCTCATCCACACCAAAATACTAGCTCCACACATAGCCTCGGGGTAGGCCTTCCAGAGCCCCACGTCAACATTAAAAGGCCGGAAAACAGTGCGCTTCCCGGCCTTCTCTGCTTCGCTCGATAGATCTTCCAGAGCGCAACGAGCTGGCCAGTTTCAAACAATTGGCAGGGGCAGTATCACCGCTGTGGCCGCATCCCAGCAGGAACGAAAAAAATGTGATCTTAACCTCAGATAAAAATTTGCATATAACGATCTTCAGCTGTATACTTGGAGTGGCAGAGGATTCGCCGAGTAAAGCAATCTGAGAGGCATAGCATCATAATGATGCTATAACATATATGAGGATTGCCGAAATGGCGAATACAATAATAAGGCAGGGCTAGGAAATTTCAAGAAGGGCAAAGCGATATTTCCTTATCTTATATAAGGAGATGTAGGCGGTCATTGAACCGCTGGAGCTCTTTTCTGTTTCCAATAGAAACCCGCCGACTTTGTAACCTGTAAAACACAGTGAGGATGAGGATATGAGGAGGAAGCTACTCTCAGCTCTGGTAATTGTTTTCGTTCCCCTCTTCATTTTTGGGCAGCTACCGAGAGAGGGAGCGGTTATCAGAGGGACAGTCACCGATGCGGAGACGGGAGAGCCCCTGGTAGGCACCAACGTCCTGATCGGCGCTCTCAATATCGGTGACGCCTCCGGAAACGATGGTACTTACCGGATAACGATACCCGCCAACCTGGTCCGGGGGCAGGAGGCCGTACTAACGGCCCAGTTCATCGGCTACCACACCAGTGTGGCCACAGTCATTCTGACTCCCGGCACTATCACGCAGGACTTCAGCCTTGCCAGTGACGTACTCGGCCTGGAAGAGATCGTCGTGACAGGTGTTGTGGGCGAAATGGAAGCTGCCCGGGTTCCCTTCGCTGTGGGTCGTCTGAGCGCGGAGGACCTGGAAGTACCGGCGGTCTCTGCTGAAGGCGCCCTCCGGGGTAAGATCGCGGGTGTACGCGTCGTCAAGGCCAGTGGTCAGCCGGGCAGCTCGGCCTCTGTGCAGCTCCGGGGCGCCACCAGCATCAACGCCACCGACCGGTCTCAAGAGCCGCTTTACATTGTAGATGGGGTGATTCTGAGCGAGGGGGGCTCTATGGCCGATATTGACGCCCAGGATATCGAAAAGATCGAAGTGGTGAAAGGCGCCGCAGGAGCTTCGCTCTACGGCTCCCGGGCCGCCCACGGCGTGGTGCAAATCACCACCAAACGGGGCAAAACCGTGCCCGTCAATCAGACCCGGATCACCGTCCGGAGCGAAACAGGCTACAATGAATTGGCCAAGAAGATCGACCTGGTCTCATACCACGCGTACAAAATAGCGGAAACAAGTTACACCGATGCCAATGGCCGCGCGGTAACCCCCGGTGACTTCATTGATAAGGATGGCAATTGGCTCGATCCTCGCAGCTCGGACCGGGAGATCGAATGGTTTGATGATGCTGAGACTATCAGGTTTCAGGATAAGCCATATAAATACGTGTGTACCGGCGTACCGGACACCTTGATTGGTGGCGTATGGCATACCAGTGTGGAGGGACCCCCTACACTGCTGCCTGAGGGTGGTTTTGATCATATAGATCGGTTTTTTGATCCAGGGCAGTACCAGACGTCGTCCATTTCGGTGGCGCAGAACACGCCGTCCACTAACTTTTTCGCCTCGTTCACCAACACCCAGGAGCCTGGTGTGCTGTATAATATGGAGGGAAATAACCGCAACAGTCTGCGGGTCAACCTGGATCATAACATCCGGAGAGAGCTGGAGCTGTCGGTAAGCACCTATTACAGCCAATCCACCATGGATGAAGTGGCGGAGCGCATGGGCACTGCCAGCCCCCTCTTTGACCTCACGTTCATGCCGGTTGACGTTGACCTTTTGAAAGTGGATGAATGGGACTACGAGCGGGAGGCTCTTGGGGGTCTTTGGCTACCGACAGAGGATCAGATCTTTATTAAAGCCGATCCCACGAACACCGAAGAGGAGAATCCCATTTACCAGCTCCTGTATCGAGACCGTTCCCGGACGCGCAACCGGTTTCTCACCAACGCGCGCTTGAGCTACCGGCCGCTCATCTGGTTCGGACTGGAAGCCAATCTCAGCCTTGACCGGACCGAACACGACAGGGAGTACTACTATCCCAAGGGCTATAAGAGCCAATCCGGCGGTGGGAGCCTGGGCTCGCTCGATAAATACCACAGCTTTAACGAGGCCATTAACGCCGATGTGACCGCCTCCTTCAACCAGACGATCGGGGCTCTCAACCTGAGGTCAAAACTTCGGTATCTGTACGAAGAGGATAAGTTCGCCTCTACTACGGCGTATGGTAGGGACTTTGGCGTGGGCGACGTTCCCAGCCTGGATGCGGCCATCTACTCTTCGGTAGAGTCCGAGCAAACGAAGGTTATAGCTGAAGGTTATTATTTCATTGGCGGCGCGGACTACGCCGGCAAGTATATCGTGGATTTGATGTATCGGAAGGATGGCAGCTCGCTGTTCGGGGCCAAGGAGCGGTGGCACAACTACTACCGCTATAGTGGCGCCTATCGAATCTCCGAGGAGCCCTTCTGGCTGCTCAAGCCCCTGATCAACGAGCTCAAGCTGCGGTTCTCCCTGGGTACAGCCGGCAGCCGACCGGCCTTCGAGGCCCAGTATGAAACCTATCCTATTTCCGGGGGCCTCATAGACCTGGGGGACAGAACCCTGGGTAATAAGACCCTGAAGCCAGAGTTCGCTACCGAAACTGAAATGGGCCTCGACTTCGCTCTCTTGGATCGCATTAGGGTGGAGCTCACTTCGGCCAAATCGGTCATCGAGGACCAGATTCTGTTGGTGCCCCTGAAATGCTTCTTCGGCTACAAGACCCAGTGGCAGAACGCCGGAGAGCTGACAGCCAAAACCCTCGAGGCCAGATTGCAGGCGGTGCTCATGGAAAGCAGAGACCTCAGCTGGAGTGCCAACCTGTTCTATGACCGCACAACCCAGGTAATAACTGATTTCAAACTGCCGTCTTATACCTGGGCACCCCCGAATACCCAGGACATGACCACCTTCTATAACCGTGAAGGTGAGACCCTGGGCGACATGTACGGCACCCAGTTTGTTACCAGTAAGAAGGATCTGCCGGAAGATGCGGAACCATCCGAGTTCCAGGTTAACGACGACGGTTATGTGGTGTGGGTCGGCGCCGGAAATTCCTACACCCAGGGCCTCTCCGACTCCCTGTGGGGCACTTCCAGCGCGGACGGCGCGTATAGTTGGGGCATCCCAATCGAATATTACGACGAGGAGGAGGGGACCGACTTCGTGAAGATCGGCAGCGCCGTGCCTGATTTCCACTACGGCTTCTCCACCAATCTCCGTCTGGGACCGCTCACCTTTTATGCTCTCTTTGAAGGCCAGGCTGGTGGGCACATCTACAACATGACCAGTCAGTGGGGCATGCGGGACGACAAAGTGGCAGAAGTGGATCAGTACGGCAAGGCGGAAGGGGACAAGAAGCCCACGGTCTACTACCAGAAGTTGTACAACGTCCGCGAGCCTAGCGGCCACTTCGTTGAGGACGGCAGCTACTTGAAGCTGCAGGAGCTGTCTATACGCTATGGCTTCAGCCTGCCTGGCCTGGCGAACCGGATCGTCTTAGGTGTGGTTGGTCGGAACCTCATAACCTGGACCGACTACAGTGGGTACGATCCTGAAGTGGGTATTGGTGGCGGTCAAGGCGGATCGGCCGTATTAACCCGCTTCGATGGCTTCGGCTACCCCAACTTCAGGTCATATTCATTTATCTTTGAAGTCGAGCTGTAAGTAGGGAAAGCGACGGAAGTGAACTTCACAAAAATTCAAGGAGAATGTCTATGAAAGGTTTAAAAATACTAGCGATGCTGGGGTTGGTCATCTGGGTTATAGGCTGTATTGAAACACTGGAAGTTGAGAACCCCAACGATCCCGATACCCAACGTACCATAGCGAGCCCCTCGGATGTTGAAGCACTCATAGCCGGGTCATTCCGCACCTACTGGTTTGCTACGGAGCACTGGACTTGTCCCTTGGGATTAACCACCATAGCCGACGAGAACTCTTCGTCCTGGGGAAACGAAGGTATGAAAGACCTGTCCTCGGAGCCGCGTGTAGCGTTTAACAACACCACGGCTTACGCCAGCAAAGGACACATCGAAGTTCCCTGGTATGATTTGTATGGCGCCATATCCGCGGTCAATGATGGATTGCGGGCGATTCTGGACCCGGATGACCCTATGGAAATCGGTACTGACGGCGAACACACGCCCCGGGCGATTGCCTTCGCACGGTTCATTCAGGGCCTCTCGTACGGCTTCCTGGCCGAAATGTTTGACCAGGCCTACATCGTTGACGAAACCGACGATTTGAACGCCATCGCCCTCGGGGAAGTGGATGTTCCTCTCTCGCCATATGGTGAGGTCATGGATGCCGCCATCGGCTACCTGGGAGACTGTATTGCCGAGTGCTCGGGTGAGGACTTCACTACACCGGACACGTGGATCAATGGGGTAGCGCTGACCAGCGATGGATTGGCCAGGCTGGCCCACTCCTACACCGCCCGTTTCATGGCGGCGGTGGCCCGTACGCCGACGGAGCGGGCAGCCGTGAACTGGGACGGTGTGAAAACCCACGTCGCGGCCGGCATCCAGGAAGGGGAAGACTTCGGCCCAGTTGGCGATGGCTGGATCAACTGGTATAGTTGGTACCGGGAGATTACCTGGGGCCCCTACGGCTGGATGCGGGCCGACTATAAGACCATTGGTCTGGCCGACACCTCCAGCGGCTACCAGAATTGGCTGGATACGCAAGTAGCAAAGCGGGACGAATTCCTCCTCTATACGGCGGATAGACGAGTTACCGGCTGCACCGCCTGCCCGGATTCCGAAGGGACGTATTTCTCTTATAACGGCGCTTCGCCTTTCCAGGTGGCGCGAGGGACGTACCACTTCTCAATGTACGCCTATGAGGGCTACCGGGATCTCGCTTATTACGGGAATGTGCCGATGTGGACCATGACCCACGTCGAGATGCGCCTGTTGGAGGCCGAAGCTGAGTATCGGCTGGGCCACAAGGCCGCTGCAGCAGACATCGTCAATGAAACGCGGGTGACCAATGGCGAATTGCCGGCTCTCACCGGCGATGAAGACGACTTCTTCGAGTGGCTGAAATACGAGAAGGGGATCGAAACCTTCGCCAGGCAGGTAGGCTTGTTCTACTTCGACCGCCGCGGCTGGGGTGACCTGGTTACAGGTACGCCGCTGCACTTCCCGGTGCCCGCCAAAGAGCTGGAAGTAGGGCAGCTACCCCTTTACACTCACGGTGGGACAACAGGTGACTATGCTCCCAAGCGGATCCCAACTACTCGCGTCAGCGATGTACGG